>NZ_JASHIT010000007.1:0-160648 GCF_030733595.1 Halomonas sp. MMSF_3323
GCGCGGGATCAGGCTGGGCGCGTCGCGATCACTACGGCCCGACGCGGTGCCGGGTGTCCCTCGCGGGTCAGGTGGGGGCGCTCAGGGTCCAGGAAGTCACCCAGCGACTGAAAGGTCATCCAGTCGGTGGAGCGCTGCTCCTCCAGGCTGGTGGGGGCTTCATCCACCACCCGAACGTCGCAAAAGCCGACCTTCTCGAGCCAGCCCACCAGGGCGCGCGACGACGGCAGGAAGTAGACATTGGGCATCGCCGCGTAGCGATCGCCCGGCACCAGCACCCGGGTCTCGTCGCCTTCCACCACCAGCGTCTCGAGTACCAGTTCGCCGCCCCGACGCAGGGCGTCGCGTAGCTGCATCAGGTGGTCGAGGGGGGAAGGGCGGTGGTAGAGCACGCCCATGGAGAACACGCTGTCGAAGAAGCCCAGGCCCTGGGGCACATCGTCGATGCCCACCGGCAGGAAGTGGGTACGCCCGCCGTCGGCATCGCCGACGAAGTGCTTGACCGCCTGGAACTGCCAGTAGAAGCGCGGTGAGGGATCGATCACCAGCACGAGGTCGGCACCGGCGCCGGCCATGCGCCAGGCGTGATAGCCGTTGCCGCCACCCACGTCGAGCACCCTTCGACCGCGCAGCGGCGACAGGTGCGGCGCCAGCCGTTGCCACTTCCAGTCCGAACGCCACTCGGTATCGATCGCGATGCCTGCCAGTCGGTACGGGCCCTTGCGCCATGGCATCAGCGCGCGCAGCAGGTTCTCGCTCTGGCGACGACGGCTGTCATCAAGCTCCAGCTCGACCGTGACCTCGTCGCGATCGAGCTGGACCTGGCGCTTGTCGGGCAGCGCCGGCAGCTTGGCCACCGCCTTCTCCCAGGCCGGCAGGTCGCCGTGACGCTGGCGGTCGAGGCCACGGGCGAACTGCTCGGGCAGGCGGGCAAGCCAGTCGCCCATGCCGGCGTGGCGGAAGGATTGCTCGAGAAAGGCGCGGTACACATCGCGCTGATGCTCGGGAATCATTTGAAGGCCACCATGGAGGCGAAGTTCAGATACTGAAACCAGGTCAGCGAGCGCGCAAAGCCTACCCGCGCCAGGCGCTGGTGGTGCTGCTCCAGGGTGTCGGGCACCAGCACGTTCTCCAGCGCGTTGCGCTTCTGGCTGATCTCCAGGTCGCTGTAGCCATTGGCGCGCTTGAAGTCGTGATAGCGCTCCACCAGCCAGGCATTGTCCTGTTCGTCACCGGCCTTGATCTTCTCCGACAGGATCAGTACACCGCCGGGCTCCAGCGCCTGGTAGAGCTTCTCGAGTACGCAGTCGCGGTCTTCCGGGGCCAGAAACTGCAGCGTGAAATTCAACACGATCATGCCGCTGGGACGGTAGTCAAGCTGGCGGATGTCGCCTTCGATCACCTCGATGGCGTGGTCGGGGCACTCGTGCTCGAAGGTCTGGCGGGCGCGCTCGACCATCGCCGGGGACAGGTCGACCCCGGTCAGGCTGAAGGCGTCCTTGGGTAGCTGGCCGGCCAGCGCCAGGCCCACGGCGCCAAGCGAGCAGCCAAGGTCATAGACGTGGGCGCCGTGGCGCAGGTGGCGCTCGGCGATCACCCCCAGCATGCCGAGGATCTGGCCGTAGCCGGGGACCGATCGGCGAATCATGTCGGGGAAGCAGGCGACGACCCGCTCGTCGAACGAAAAGCGCGCCACCTTGTCCAGGGGTGTGGAAAAGATGGCGTCACGGTAAGATGCGTCACTCATGGATTGCCAGTGTTGTCGGGCTCGGGGGGAGTGATTGTACGCGCCCCGCGGTCAGGCTGCACGATGAGGCTTGCCGTCGCCGTTCGGCCCAGCTTTGCCCACCAGACAGGGCCCAAGGAGAGGAATCATGCCATCGATCGATCAAACGCCGGCCTGGCAGGCGTTGAAGCAGAAGGCACAGGAAGTCGGCAAGCGGCACCTGTGCGACATGTTTCGCGAGGATGCCGGGCGATTTGCCACCTTCAGCCACGAGGCTGCGGGGCTGAAACTCGACCTGTCCAAGCAGCGCTGGGACCAGCAGACCCTCGAGGATCTGCTGGCGCTGGCCGACGAGGCCGGCGTGCCCGACGCCATCCGTCGGCTGCTGGCCGGTGAGCGGGTCAACGTCAGTGAGGACCGTCCTGCGCTGCATACCGCGCTGCGTCTGCCGCAGGATGCGTCTCTGGTGGTCGAAGGCGAGGATCTGGTGCCGGCGGTGCACGCCACCCTGGACAAGATGGCGACCATGGTCGAGCGCTTCCATTCCGGCCAGTGGCGCGGCGCCACCGGCAAGCCGATCCGTGACGTGGTCAACCTGGGGGTCGGGGGCTCCGACCTGGGGCCGCTGATGGTGACCCACGCCCTGGCCGACTATCGCCCGGCGGATACCCATCCGGTCGAGGTCCACTTCGCCTCGACCATGGACGGCTCCCAGTTGGTCGACTACCTGATGCGCTTCGACCCCGAGACCACGTTGTTCGTGCTGTCGTCGAAGTCCTTCACCACCATCGATACCCTGTCAAACGCCAACACCGCGCGGGACTGGCTGCTGTCCCGGCTGGTCGAGGCGCGCCAGGAGGGCGTGGATCGCGAACTGGTGCTGCGCCAGCACTTTATCGGTGTCTCGGCAAGCCCGGACAAGATGGCCGAGTGGGGCATCGCCTGCGACCACCAGCTCGAGTTCTGGGAGTGGGTCGGCGGGCGCTACTCGCTGTGGGGTGGCATCGGCCTGCCCATCGCCCTGGTCATCGGCATGGACGGCTTCCGCGACTTCCTGGCCGGCGCCCACGCCATGGACGTGCACTTCCAGAAGGCGCCGCTCGAGGACAATCTGCCGGTGCTGCTGGCGCTGGCCGGTATCTGGAACAACAACTTCCTGGATATCCGTGCCCACTCGATTCTGCCCTACGACGGACGCCTGGAATACTTCGCTGCCTACCTCGAACAGCTCGAGATGGAGTCCAACGGCAAGTCGGTGACCAACGACGGCGATATCGTCGACTACTCCACCTGTCCGGTGCTGTGGGGCCAGCTCGGGCCCAACGCCCAGCACGCCTTCTACCAGTTGCTGCACCAGGGCACCCAGGCGGTGGAGTGCGACTTTATCGCGCCGCTGGCCCGCTACGATGACGTCGAGGATCCGGCCACCCGCGAGCACCTGATGGGCCAGCACCGGCTGACGCTGGCCAACTGCTTCGCCCAGTCCCGTGTATTGATGCTCGGAGACGACGCCATCGCCGATGACGGTCCCAGGCCCGAGCACAAGCGCTATCGTGGCAACCAGCCCTCGACCACCCTGCTGCTGGAGCGGTTGACCCCGCAGACCCTGGGCGCGTTGATCGCCCTCTACGAGCACAAGGTGTTCGTCCAGGCCACCATCTGGGGCATCAATCCCTTCGACCAGTGGGGCGTTGAACTGGGCAAGAAGATCGCCAACGAGACCCGTGACATCATCGAGGGGCGCCAGGGCCTGGAGGCGATGGATGACTCCACCCGTGGGCTGATCGAGGCCACCTGGCAAGCCGCGCGGGACTGATGGCCGTTGGCATGCGTGATGGCGACAGCGCCCCTGCAGGCGCAGGGGAGGGTCGAAAACTGGCCATTTATACAGGTTTTCCGTTATGCTGAGCCCATCAACAGCGTCGAGTGCTGCCGCAGCGAGCGGCGTGCTCTACCTGCATGGATTCAATAGTGCCGGCGCCTCGCCCAAGGCGCGGCTGATCAAGGCCGCCTGTGCGGAGCTGGGGCTTCCCTGCGAGACCCCGGACCTGTCCTCGCAGGCGGCCGACGCCCTGCGGCTCGCCGAATCGCTGTTACCCCGGCTGGGGCCCAGCCCGATGCTGATGGGCAGCTCCATGGGCGGCTTTCTGGCCACGGTGCTGGCAGAGCGCCATGAGCTGCCGGCGGTACTGGTCAATCCGGCGGTGCGACCGGCCAGGCTGGTCGACACCATGCTCGGCGAGAGCTTCGTCAACGCCTACACCGGTGAGCGCTTCGTGGTCGAGCAGGGCCACCGCGACCAGATCGCCGAGATGACGCCGGAGGTGGTGACACCCGGGCGCTATCTGCTGCTGCTGGTGACCGAGGACGAGACGCTGGACAGCGCCGACGCCTTCGCCGCCTACCGTGGGGCCAAGGCGATCCTGCATCCCGGCGGCGAGCACGGCTTCAATGCCCTGGCCGACTACCTGCCGGCGGTGTTCGCCCACGGTGGTCACGCCCTGGCGCCCGGGCGAGTGGCGCCGGTACCGGCCGAGTGAGCCGTTCAGTCGACGGCGCAAAGACGATCCCAGTCATCCTGATGATGGACCACGCATGACCCAATACAGTGCCAGTTCGATCGAGGTGCTTTCCGGGCTGGAGCCCGTTCGCAAGCGCCCCGGCATGTACACCGACACCTCCCGCCCGAATCACCTGGTCCAGGAGGTCATCGACAACAGCGTCGACGAGGCGCTCGCCGAACACGCCAACGAGATCCGCGTGGTACTGCGGGACGACGGCGGCATCGAGGTGACGGACAACGGTCGCGGCATGCCCATCGACGTTCACCCGGAGCACGGGGTGTCGGGGATCGAGCTGATCATGACTCGGCTGCACGCCGGCGGTAAGTTCTCCTCGTCGAGCTACCGCTTCTCTGGCGGCCTGCACGGGGTCGGGGTGTCGGTGGTCAACGCCCTGTCGCGACGCCTCGAGGTCGAGGTCCTGCGCGACGGCGAGCGCCACGCCATGGCCTTCGAGCACGGCGACAAGGTCGAGGACCTGCACGTCATCGGCACCGCGGCCAAGCGTGCCAAGGGCACCCTGGTGCGCTTCTGGCCGGATACCAGCTACTTCGATAGCCCCAACCTGGCGGTAGGGCGGCTCAAGCACCTGCTGCGGGCCAAGGCGGTACTCTGCCCCGGGCTCAAGGTGGAACTGGTGGAAGCCGACGGCACCGCCACCACCTGGCAGTTCGCGGACGGTCTGCGCGACTATCTGGCCCAGACCACCGACGGCTACGAGGTGCTGCCGAGCTCGCCCTTCGTCGGTCACTTCGCCGACGATGAGCAGGGGGTGGACTGGGCGATTCAGTGGTTGCCCGAAGGCGGCGACTCGCTGATGGAAAGCTACGTCAACCTGATCCCCACCGCCCAGGGCGGCACCCACGTCAACGGCCTGCGCTCGGGGCTGCTCGAGGCACTCAAGGAATTCTGCGAGTACCGCAGCCTGCTGCCGCGCGGGGTCAAGCTGACCGCCGAGGACCTGTGGGAGCGGGTCGCCTACGTGCTGTCGGTAAAGATGCTCGATCCGCAGTTCGCCGGCCAGACCAAGGAGCGGCTGTCGTCACGCACCGTGGCGGGCTTCGTCTCCGGCGTCGTCAAGGACGCCTTCTCGCTGTGGCTCAACCACCACGTCGACCAGGCCGAGGCGCTGGCCGAGCTGGTGATCAGCGCCGCCCAGCGGCGCCAGAAGAGCTCGAAGAAGGTGGCGCGCAAGAAGGTCACCTCCGGCCCGGCGCTGCCCGGCAAGCTGGCCGACTGCAGTGGCCAGGACCCTGCCTTGAGCGAGCTGTTTCTGGTCGAGGGTGACAGCGCCGGGGGCAGCGCCAAGCAGGCGCGCAACCGCGAGACCCAGGCGATCCTGCCGCTGCGCGGCAAGATCCTCAACACCTGGGAGGTCGATTCCCACGATATCTACGGCTCCCAGGAGGTCCACGACATCGCCGTGGCCATCGGCGCCGATCCGGCCAGTGCCGACCTGTCCAAGCTGCGCTATCACAAGATCTGCATCCTCGCCGATGCCGACTCCGACGGGCTGCACATCGCCACCCTTCTGTGCGCGCTGTTCGTGCGCCACTTTCCGTCGCTGGTCGACGCCGGCCACGTCTTCGTCGCCATGCCGCCGCTTTACCGCATCGACCTTGGCAAGGAGGTCTACTACGCCTTGGACGAGAGCGAGAAGGCGGCCATCCTGCGCAAGCTGGAAGGCAAGCGCGGCACCCCCAACGTGCAGCGCTTCAAGGGCCTTGGCGAGATGAGCCCGCTGCAGCTGCGCGAGACCACCATGGCGGTAGAGACCCGGCGGCTGGTACAGCTGACCCGGGAGGAGGGCGACGGCACCATGGAGATGATGGACATGCTGCTGGCCAAGAAGCGCGCCTCGGACCGCAAGAGCTGGCTCGAGGACTACGGCAACCTGGCGGATATCGAAGTGTGACGGGCCGCCATCGCGGTGACTTGCACGCAGTGACGCTCCCGGATTTCACGTCGTCGGTTCAGGCGACCAGGATTGAGAACGAGGGATCATGACTCTGGACATTGAGGTGGCGGAGGGCGACGTCGAGCGACTGTCCCTGCGCGAATACACCGAGAAGGCCTACCTCGACTATTCGATGTACGTCATTCTCGACCGGGCCCTGCCCCATATCGGCGACGGCATGAAGCCGGTGCAGCGGCGCATCATCTACGCCATGCGCGAGTTGGCGTTGAACGCCAACGCCAAGTACAAGAAGTCGGCGCGTACCGTCGGCGACGTGCTCGGCAAGTTCCACCCCCACGGTGACAGCGCCTGCTACGAGGCCATGGTGCTGATGGCCCAGTCGTTCAGCTATCGCTATCCGCTGGTGGACGGCCAGGGCAACTGGGGTAGCCCGGACGATCCCAAGTCCTTTGCCGCCATGCGCTACACCGAAGCGCGGCTGTCAAAGTTCGCCGAGGTACTGCTCAGCGAACTCGGCCAGGGCACCGTGGACTGGGCGCCCAACTTCGATGGCACCATGAACGAGCCGGTGGTGCTGCCGGCACGTCTGCCCCACGTGCTGCTCAATGGCGGCACCGGCATCGCCGTGGGCATGGCCACCGACATCCCGCCGCACAACGTGCGCGAGGTGGTCGAGGCCACCTGCGAGGTGCTGCGCAATCCCGGCGTCACCACCGCCGACCTGATGGCGCACCTGCCTGGTCCGGACTTTCCCACCCGGGCGGAGATCATCACCCCGCGCGCGGATCTTCGAAAGCTCTACGAGAGCGGTCGCGGCAGCGTCAAGATGCGCGCCCGCTACGAGCAGGAAGAGGGCCAGGTGGTGATCACCGCGCTGCCCTACCAGGTCAGCGGGGCCAAGGTGCTGGAGCAGATCGCGGCGCAGATGCAGGCCAAGAAGCTGCCCATGGTGGCCGACCTGCGCGACGAGTCGACCCACGAGGAGCCGACCCGTCTGGTGATCGAGCCGCGCTCCAATCGGGTCGATATCGAGTCGCTGATGGCGCACCTGTTCGCCACCACCGACCTCGAGAAGAACGTGCGGGTCAATCTCAACGTGATCGGCCTCGACGGCCGCCCGCGGGTGATGCCGCTGCCGGAGCTGCTCGGCGAATGGCTCGACTTCCGCCGCACCACGGTGCGCCGTCGCCTCGAGCACCGGCTGGGCAAGGTCAACGACCGCCTGCACCTGCTCGAAGGCCTGTTGATCGCCTACCTCAATATCGATGAGGTGATCCGCATCATCCGCGAGGAGGATGAGCCCAAGAGCGCGCTGATGGCAGCCTTCGGTCTGACCGACCGTCAGGCCGAGGCGATCCTGGAGCTGCGCCTGCGCCACCTGGCCAAGCTCGAGGAGATGAAGATCCGCACCGAGCAGGACGAGCTCGAGGCGGAGCGCAAGCGTCTTGAAGAGCTGCTCGGCAACGAGGCAGCGATGACCGACCTGATCGAGCAGGAGCTGCGCAAGGCCGCCGAGGAGCACGGCGACGAGCGCCGCTCGCCGATCGTCGAGCGCGAGGAAGCCAGGGCGCTGTCCGAGGTCGAACTGGTGGGTGCCGATCCGGTGACGGTGGTGCTGTCCGAAAAAGGCTGGATTCGTGCCGCCAAGGGCCACGACATCGACCCCTCCGGGTTGTCCTACAAGGCCGGTGACGCCTTCCATCTGGCCGCGCGAGGCAAGACCAACCAGCCGCTGGTGCTGCTCGATGACACCGGCCGGGCCTATACCCTGCCGGCCCACCAGCTGCCAAGTGCCCGTGGCCAGGGCGAGCCGGTCACCGGCAAGGTCAACGTGGTGGCCGGCGCGCACATGGCCGGCGTCATGCTGGCACCGGGGGACGCCCGCTTCCTGCTGGCCTCCGACGGCGGCTACGGCTTCGTCGCCCGGCTCGAGGACCTGACCGGCAAGAACCGTTCCGGCAAGGCGGTGCTGAGCCTGCCCAAGGGCTGCAATGTGCTGCCCCCGGTGGAGCTGCCGGCGGCCGAGGAATTGACCGTGGCCACGGTCTCCAACGAAGGCCGACTGCTGCTGTTCCCGCTGGACCAGTTGCCGGAGATGTCCAAGGGCAAGGGCAACAAGATGCTGGATATTCCCGGCGCCCGGGCGGCCCGGCGCGAAGAGTTTGTGCGCGGCCTGGTGGTGCTGGCGCCTGGGGATACCCTGGTGGTGCACGCCGGCAAGCGCAAGCTGTCGCTCAAGAACGGTGAGCTCGACTACTATCGGGGAGATCGCGGACGGCGAGGCAGCAAGCTGCCACGCGGGCTGCAGAAGGTCGACCGGCTCGAGCGCCTCGAGGCGTAACCCTTACGACGGTACGGCGCCCGCCGGTTGCTGCGGGTGCCCAAGGAAGACACACCATGACACGACGAATCCTGATGCGCGCCACCGGCCGGGCCCGCCCTGGCCAGCTGGCCGGCCTGGGGCGGATCCTGGCCCGCAGCGGCGCGCGCCTTCTGGACATCAACCAGAGCGTGACCTTCGGTATCGTCTCGCTGGAGGCGCTGGTAGCGCTTGACCACGAGGCCGACCTGGAAGGCGCCCTGTCGGGCGCCGGCGATGAGCTGGGCCTGGACGTCCAGGCGATCCAGATCAGCGCCGAGGAGTACCACCGCTGGAGCGAGACCGCGAGTCAGCCGCGCCTGATCATGACCCTGCTGGCGCCGCGACTGCCCGCCGGCATCCTGGCCGAGGTGGGGGCGCTGACCGCCGAGCACGGGTTGACGGTGGAGTTGATCCATCGCCTGTCCGGGCGCGAGCCGCTGGACGGCGAGGCACCGGCCCAGGGTAGCTGCGTCGAGTGCTGGCTGCGCGGCGAGGACGTGGACCTCGAGTCGCTGCGCGAGAAGGCGCTGGCGCTGGGTGCGACCCACGGGGTCGATATCGCCCTGCAGGAAGACTCCATCTGGCGCACCCACCGTCGCCTGGTGTGCTTCGACATGGACTCGACCTTGATCAAGGCCGAGGTCATCGACGAGCTGGCGCGCCGCCACGGGGTCTACGACGAGGTCGCCGAGGTGACCGAGCGGGCCATGCGCGGTGAGCTCGACTTCCAGCAGAGCTTCCGTGAGCGCATGGCCAAGCTGAAGGGCCTGGACGAGTCGGTGCTGGCCGAGATCGCCGAAGAGCTGCCGCTGATGGACGGGGTGGAGCAGTTGATGGCCCAGCTCAAGCGGCTGGGCTACCGCACCGCCATCCTGTCCGGCGGCTTCACCTACTTCGCCCGCCATCTGCAACAGCGGCTGGGCTTCGACGAGATCCATGCCAATGAGCTGGTGATCGAGAACGGCAAGGTCACCGGCGAGGTGCGCGAGCCGATCGTCGATGCCGATCGCAAGGCCGCGTTGTTGCACCAGATCGCCCAGCGCGAGGGGATCGCCATGGAACAGACCATCGCCGTGGGCGATGGCGCCAACGATCTCAAGATGCTGGCCGCCGCCGGGCTCGGTATCGCCTTTCGGGCCAAGCCGCTGGTGCGTGCCCAGGCCCGTCAGAGCATCTCGACCCTGGGGCTTGACGCCGTGCTCTATCTGATCGGCTATCGCCAGGCGGATCTGTCCTGCCAGACGCCGGGCCACGACTAGTCCGGACGACATCGTCGCTCGGACGCGATGTTCACCGCATGCTGCAAGGGAGCCCAGGGCTCCCTTTTTTTGTGCCTCCCATTCCCACTCGGTCCAGCTAGCCTGGACGCTGTCGCGAACCTGGTAGCGACATGGCGCTGCAGGCACCCGCGAAGCAAAGTTCCCTCGTTCGGGACGAGCCACTGACCGCAAATCCGAGGGAAAGGTCGTTGCAAGCGGCCGAGATCAAACAGTGGTGGTGGAGCGATATAACCTGATCGGGGTCGTTATTATGTACGTCGAAAGGCGTAGTTGACACGAGTCAGCAGAGAGGTGTGTACGGCGGTTTCGGTAGCCTCAAGGGGCCAAAAAGAGAGTAGCCTGAATTGGCAAACTTTTGGTCCCCACGAGGAAACCCTTCCCATGGAAAATGACACAGGAAAGCTGAGACTCGGCGCCTTGCTTGCGCTGGTCGTCGGCTCGATGATCGGGGGCGGTATCTTTTCGCTTCCGCAGAATATGGCGGCGAGCGCCGCACCAGGGGCGGTGCTGATCGGCTGGGGAATTACCGCGGTCGGCATGCTGGCACTGGTGTTCGTCTTCCAGGCGTTGGCCAATCGCAAGCCGGAACTCGACGCCGGCATCTATGCCTACGCCAAGGCCGGTTTCGGCGACTATCTTGGCTTCTCTTCCGCCTGGGGCTACTGGATCAGTGCCTGGCTCGGCAATGTCAGCTACTTCGTTCTGTTGTTCAGCACCCTGGGCTTCTTCTTCCCCATCTTCGGCGAGGGTAATACGCCGGCGGCCATTGGCTGTGCATCGATCCTGTTGTGGGCGGTTCACTTCCTGGTGGCCAGGGGCATCCAGCAGGCGGCGTTCATCAATTTGGTGACCACCATCGCCAAGATCGTCCCGCTGATCATGTTCATCGTGCTGGCCGCCATCGGCTTTCATCTGGACGTCTTCACCATGGACTTCTGGGGCACCGGCAACGCCGATCTTGGCAGCGTGATGGACCAGGTTCGCAACATGATGCTGGTCACCGTCTGGGTATTTATCGGTATCGAGGGTGCCAGCATCTATTCCGCCAAGGCTCGCGATCGTCGCGATGTCGGGCGCGCCACCGTGATCGGCTTTGTCGGTGTGCTTCTGCTGTTGGTGATGGTCAATGTGCTGTCCATGGGCATCATGAGCCAGCCGGAACTCGCCGAGCTCAAGAACCCGTCCATGGCGCTGGTGCTGAGCCAGGTGGTCGGCCCCTGGGGCGGTCATCTGATCAGCCTGGGCCTGGTGATCTCGCTGCTCGGCGCCTTGCTGTCCTGGACACTTCTGTGCGCCGAGATTCTTCACGCGGCCTCCAGCGACGGCACCATGCCTGAACTGTTGAGCAAGGAAAACGCCAACAAGGTGCCGGTCAACGCCCTGTGGCTTTCCAACGGCCTGATCCAGCTCTTTCTGCTGCTGACGCTGGTCAACGAGTCCACCTACCTGAGCCTTCTTTACCTCGCAAGCTCGATGATCCTGGTGCCTTACCTGTGGTCGGCGGCCTACGCCCTGTTGCTCGCGGTAAAGGGAGAAACCTACGAGAAGGAGCCTGAGGTACGCCGCAAGGATCTGTTTGTCGGCGGCCTGGCTACCCTCTACGCGATCTGGCTGCTGTTTGCCGGCGGTATCGACTATCTGTTGCTGTCGGCGCTGCTTTACGCCCCCAGTGCCGTGTTCTTCTACAAGGCCAAGAGCGAGCGTGATGAAAAGGTCTTTACCCCCATCGAGAAGATTATCTTCGCGGTCACTATCGCCTCGGCGCTGGTGGCCACGCTGGGGCTCTATCAGGGGTGGTTGAGTCTGTAGCTAGACCTCGATGTTCAACATGTTACAGCGGTCAGGTTCATTGATGATGCGGTAGTGACAGTCCCGCAAAAGGGAAGGAGAAACAGAATGAAAAGTGGATCTTCACGATTGGGTGTCTATTCCGAGGTAGGCAAGCTTCGCAAGGTCATGGTGTGCTCGCCAGGGCTTGCTCATCAGCGACTGACCCCCAGTAACTGTGATGACCTTCTGTTCGATGATGTGCTGTGGACCAACCAGGCCAAGCGTGACCACTTCGACTTCGTGACCAAGATGCGCGAGCGTGACATCGAAGTGCTCGAGATGCACAACCTGCTCACCGAAACCCTCGAAAATCGCGACGCCATGCGCTGGATTCTCGAGCGCAAGGTGACCTCCAACCTGGTCGGCTTTGGCCTTGCCGATGAGGTCCGCGCCTGGCTCAGTGAACTGGAGCCACGGCGTCTGGCCGAGTTCCTGATCGGCGGGGTGTCCTGGGCCGACATTACCGAGAGCCACGGAGGCGAGACCCTCAAGACCTTCCGTGACTATCTGGGACAGTCCAGTTTCGTGCTGCCGCCGCTTCCCAACACCCTGTTCACCCGGGATACCACCTGCTGGATCTACGGCGGGGTGACGCTCAATCCGATGTTCTGGCCGGCCCGCCGCCAGGAAACGCTGCTGACCTCGGCGATCTATCGCTTCAACCCGCGCTTCGCCGGCGCCGACTTCAAGGTGTGGTACGGCAATCCCGACCAGGACCACGGTTCGGCCACCCTGGAGGGCGGCGACGTGATGCCGGTGGGCAACGGCGTGGTATTGATCGGCATGGGCGAGCGCACCTCGCACCAGGCCATCGGTCAGGTAGCGAGCGCCCTGTTCCGGGCCGGCGAGGCCGAACGGGTGATCGTGGCGGGACTGCCCCGGTCGCGTGCCGCCATGCACCTGGACACCGTCTTCAGCTTCTGCGATCGCGACCTGGTGACGGTCTTCCCTGACGTGGTCAAGGACATCGTTCCCTTCAGTCTGCGCCCCGACGAGAGCAAGCCCAGTGGCATCGACGTGCGCCGCGAGAAGGGGAGCTTCATCGAGGTGGTGGCCGAGGCGCTGGGACTTCCGAAACTGCGAGTGGTGGAGACCGGTGGAGACAGCTTCGAGGCCGAGCGCGAACAGTGGGACGACGGCAACAATGTGGTAGCCCTGGAGCCAGGCGTGGTGGTTGGCTATGACCGCAACACCTACACCAACACCCTGCTGCGCAAGGCCGGGGTCGAGGTGATCACCATCAGCGCCAGTGAACTGGGCCGTGGACGGGGCGGCGGTCACTGCATGACCTGTCCGATTCAGCGAGATCCCGTCGACTTCTGACGACGTCGTTACGCGTTACTTCGCTTTTTCTTACTGTGAAGGCGGCTGCCCAGGTGGCCGTCAAGGAGACCCTCATGTCCTTCAATATCCACAACCGTCACCTGCTGTCGTTGATGCATCACTCCGAGCGCGAGCTGCGCTACCTGCTGGACCTGTCGCGGGACCTCAAGCGGGCCAAGTACAGCGGCTGCGAGGCCCAGCGACTCAAGGGCAAGAACATCGCCCTGATCTTCGAGAAGACCTCCACCCGGACCCGCTGCGCCTTCGAGGTGGCCGCCTATGACCAGGGCGCCAACGTCACCTACATCGATCCCACCTCGTCCCAGATCGGGCACAAGGAGTCCATGCGCGATACCGCCCGGGTACTGGGGCGCATGTACGACGCCATCGAGTACCGCGGCTTCAGCCAGGAGGTGGTCGAGGAGCTGGCGGCGTTCTCCGGGGTGCCGGTCTACAACGGCCTGACCGACGAGTACCACCCGACCCAGATGATCGCCGACGTCCTGACCATGCGCGAGCACGCCGAGAAGCCGTTGCACCAGATCTCCTTCGCCTACCTGGGCGATGCCCGCAACAATATGGGCAACTCGCTTCTGCTGATCGGCGCCAAGCTGGGCATGGACGTGCGGATCGCCGCGCCACGTTCGCTGTGGCCGGACGAGGAGCATCTGGCCAACTGCCGGCGCTTCGCCGAGGACAGCGGCGCGCGCATCTGCCTGACCGAGGACCCCCGCGAGGCGGTCAGGGGCGTCGACTTCATCCACACCGACGTCTGGGTGTCCATGGGCGAGCCGGTGGAGGCCTGGGCCGAGCGCATCGACCAGTTGCTGCCCTACCAGGTCAACAAGGCGCTGATGGAGGCCGCCGGCAACCCCAGGGTCAAGTTCATGCACTGCCTGCCGGCCTTCCACAACTGTGACACCAAGGTGGGGCGCCAGGTCGCCGAGCAGTACCCGATGCTGAAGGACGGCATCGAGGTCACCGAGGAGGTGTTCGAGTCGCCGGCCTGCATCGCCTTCGAACAGGCAGAGAACCGCATGCATACGATCAAGGCGGTGATGGTCTCGACCCTTGGCGATGTGTAAGCCACGCACCAACGGATCGGCAAGATAGCCTGGCGGCCCCTGGGCCGCCAGCAACCCCGAACGGGAAGGACACTGTTATGCGTATCACGATTGCCCTTGGTGGCAACGCCCTGTTGCGGCGTGGCGAGGTCATGAACGGCGAGGCCCAGCGCGCCAACATTCGCATCGCCTGCGAGCAGATCGCGCGCATCGCATCAGGCAACGAGCTGGTGATTGCCCATGGCAACGGGCCCCAGGTCGGCCTGCTTGCCCTGCAAGGAGCAGCCTACGACGAGGACAACGCCTTTCCTCTGGATGTGTTGGGTGCCGAGACCGAAGGCATGATCGGTTACATGATCGAGCAGGAACTCGGCAACCTGTTGCCGCCGGAGGTGCCCTTTGCGTCGCTGTTGACCCAGGTCGAGGTGGACGCCGATGACCCGGCCTTCCAGCAGCCGAGCAAGCCCATCGGTCCCATCTACCCGCGCGACGAGGCTTGCCGGCTGGCGGAGCTCAAGGGCTGGACCATGGCGCGAGACGGCGATCACTACCGCCGCGTTGTGCCGAGCCCTAGACCCAAACGGATCTTCGAGATTCGCCCGCTGCGCTGGCTTCTGGAGAAGGGCACCGTGGTGATCTGTGCCGGCGGTGGCGGCATCCCCACGGTCTACGGGGAGGATGGCAAGCTCGAGGGCATCGAGGCGGTCATCGACAAGGACCTGTGCTCATCGCTGTTGTCACAGCAACTCGCCAGCGATCTTCTGATCATCGCCACCGATGTGGACGGGGTCTATCTGGACTGGGGGACCCCGCATAGCCGTCGGGTGGCGATGGCCGATCCCGATAGCCTGGAAGCCCAGGGTTTTGCCGCAGGATCCATGGGGCCCAAGGTGCAGGCGGCCTGTGAGTTTGCTCGTTCAAGCGGCAAGACTGCAGTTATCGGGGCGCTGGCCGATATCGAGGCTATCGTCGCAGGCCACGCCGGCACTCGGGTGAGTATCAGGGCCACCGGCATAAGCTTCGCCCAGGAGACGACGACTCCTTGAAGGAGGAGCGGGACATGCCTGGTTGCCTGCCCTCGTCTGGAGGTGGCTGGCTACCGCCGATGGGGGAGCGCTCTCCAGGTTGACGATCGTTAGGATGGAGCCCTCGGAATGGCGTTAGGGGCGCCAACGCCACGGAAGGCGTTCTGGCCGGGTGGTTATCCACCCGGCCGTTTTTATGCGTTCCGACTAGGTTCGCTGGTGGTCATTGCCGCTTATTTTGCCAGCTCGTCGGCCATGCAGTTGGCGTAGAAGGTGACCGCCGCCGGCCAGTCAGAGAACACCGCCTTGACCCCGATATCGCGGGCCATCACGTCAAGTGCCACCATCTTGTCGCCATCGTTGTCGACGACATTGTCGATGGTCTGGTGGTACCAGGCACCGTCACGGGTCAGCGGCGCCGAGCGCTCGAAGGACCAGGCGATCAGCTCTAGTCCTGCCTCCATGGCCTTCTCGGCGTAGACCGATGGCACGATGGGCCGGTCTTCGCTGTCCCCCTCGGCCAGCAGCATCCACATCGGCGGGGCCAGAATCTTCACCCCCATATCGGCCAGCTCCTGCATCGACGGCTCCCAGCTTGCGGGGTCGGTCACGTCGAAGCCTTCCACGTCATAGCGATCGTCCAGGTACACCGCCTGGTCGGCGAACTCGGTGTTGTCGACCCAGTAGCGCACGTCATCGAGCAGAAACGACTGGGGAAAGACGTCTTCCGGGGGCACGCCGGCCTCGACGTACTCGTCGATCAGCTTCTGGGCATAGTCCTGCTGGCTCATGCCGTCGAAGGGCATCTCGACGCTCGGTGTCTTCAGCTCCGGGGTCATCTTGACGCCCAGGTCCTGAAACAGCGCGATGCTTTCGGCGTGACTCATCAGGGTACCGCGATCGGCATAGAGCTCGGTGCGCCAGCGCGGGTTGCCGGCCAGGTAGGCCTCCAGGGTGTCGGCGCTGGTGTCGACGCCGTCCATGCGGCCTTCCAGGGTCTTGAACTCGGCCAGGGTGATGTCGCTGGTGCAGCACTGGACGTCGGCGGCGTTGGTCAACTTGCCATCGGCATCGAAGGTCGGTGGCACGCTGCACTGCTCGGCAAGCTCGGTCTCGAGGATATTGGTGGTGCCGTGCAGGTCGCACTGGGAGTGGCGGCAGACCAGTTCCTTGTCTTCGGTAAAGGCCACGTCGCACTCGAGCACGCCAGCGCCCATGCGCGCGGCGGCCAGGTAGGATTCCCGGGTGTGCTCGGGGAACATCAGGGGGGCGCCGCGGTGGCCGATGGAAAAGTCGCTCCGGGTGGGCTGCTCAAGGTTGGCCGCGCACTGCTCAAGGGTCGCCTTGAGCTCCGCGGACTGGGCATTGTCCTCGTCCATGTCGTCGATCAGGAAGTAGGGGCGGGGGCCCAGACTGACCGGCAGGGAGGAAGAAGCGCTGGCGTTGGAGGCGTTGTCCTCGGCCATGGCGGGCGCGACACTGGCACCGCAGAGCGCGATGGCAGTGATCGCGCATGACAGTAACGCGGCGAGGGGAGCGGGGCGGCGGTGGTGATGGGCATCCATGGAGCGTCTCCTTTGTGTCAGCCATGCTGAACCATCAGCACGAGTCTGGTGGTGTTGTCAGAGATTACGGTGGTTCCGGGGCGCCGGAATCGCTCTATTACCCTAGTCCGGCTCGAGGACATTCACATGACAGCGAGCGCTCGTGGCGCCCGCGCTGGCGCGCCGCAGTTGACAACGTCGCTGAAGACTGATTTTCTAGAGCGCATGAACATGACATCTCGCCACCTCGACCTACGACTACTACTACGCGTTTGAATGCGCGTGGCGACGCCCTTTGTGCTTGCGTCGCCGGCAGGATCGCCACCAGTCAGGTTGAGTCGAGGTTGCAAGATGTCCGTCAGTACCCAGTGCCCCACCATGAACCCGTCCCGTCACGCCACCTGTGGTGTCCGCTCTCGTCGTTGCGACGATGTACGGATGGCTGGTGCGCGAATTGTCGTGGTCGCTATCGTCTCGGTCCTGGAACGACTTATGACGCCCCGCTCGCCTCTGGCGAGCGGGGCGTCGCCGTTTTCACCTGGCCTTTGCTCACAAGGCGCTGGCCGGGTCGCCCAACAGGCCTTCCAATAACTCTTCGCTCGACACACCCTATTCCGGAGAAAACGCCATGATGCTCAAGGACCCTTCGACCAAGTACCGCCCCTTCGTGGCCGTGGACCTGCCTGATCGGCAGTGGCCCAGCCAGCGCATCGAGACCCCGCCCCAGTGGTGCAGCGTCGATCTGCGCGACGGTAACCAGGCGCTGATCGATCCGATGGACCAGGAGCGCAAGCAGCGCTTCTTCGATCTGCTGGTCAAGATTGGCTTCAAGCAGATCGAGGTGGGCTTCCCCTCCGCCTCCCAGACCGACTTCGACTTCGTGCGCAGCCTGATCGAGGAAGACAAGGTCCCGGACGACGTCACCATCCAGGTACTGACCCAGGCCCGTCCGCACCTGATCGAGCGCACCTTTGAATCGCTGAAGGGTGCCAAGAACGCCATCGTTCACGTCTACAACGCCACCGATCCGGTGTTCCGTCGCGTGGTATTCAATGTCGACAAGTCCCAGTGCATCCAGATCGCGGTCGATGCCACCACCCAGATCCGTGACCTGATGAAGGCGGCCCCCGAGACCAACTGGACCTTCCAGTATTCTCCGGAGCTGTTCACCACCACCGAGATGGACTTTGCGGTGGAGATCGTCAATGCCGTGCGCGAGACCTTCGGTGCCAGCGCCGACAACAAGATGATCGTCAACCTGCCGGCCACGGTGGAGTGCGCCACCCCCAACAACTACGCCGACCAGATCGAGTGGTTCTGCCGCAACGTCGAGCACCGCGATCACCTGATCGTCAGCGTTCACCCCCACAATGACCGTGGTACCGGTGTGGCCGCCGCCGAACTGACGGTGATGGCCGGCGCCGACCGGGTCGAGGGCACCCTGTTCGGCAACGGCGAGCGCACCGGCAACGTCGACATCGTCACCCTGGCGATGAACCTCTACACCCAGGGCGTCCATCCGGGCCTCGACTTTTCCAACATCACCCCGATCATGCGTGAGGTCGAGCACTGCAACCAGCTGCCGGTCCACCCGCGTCATCCCTACGTGGGCGATCTGGTGTTCACCGCCTTTTCCGGCTCTCACCAGGACGCCATCAAGAAGGGCATGGCGCTGCGCAAGGAAGACCCGGACAGCGTCTGGGCGGTGCCTTACCTGCCCATCGACCCGCTCGACGTGGGCCGCAGCTACGAGGCGGTGATCCGCGTCAACAGCCAGTCCGGCAAGGGCGGCGTCAGCTACCTGCTGGAGCAGGAGCACGGCATCGAACTGCCGCGCCGGCTGTCCATGGAGTTCAGCCTGGTGGTGCAGGAGGTGGCCGATCGGGTCGGCAAGGAGATCACCTCGGCGATGATCTACCAGACCTTCGTCGACGAGTACCTGGCCAAGACCGAGCCCTACAGCCTGGTCAGCCACCGTCTGTCGTCCGAGCCGGACAGCCCGACGGTGACGCTGGAAGCCTGCATCGCCAAGGACGGTGAGCGCCACACCATCAGCGGCGAAGGCAACGGCCCGCTGGCGGCCTTCGTCAAGGCGCTGCGCAGCGAAGGCCACGACATCGAGATCATCGACTACCACGAGCACTCCCGCGGTCAGGGCGCCGACGCCGAGGCGATCGCCTACGTCGAGGTCCGGGTCAAGGGCGAGGCGGTGTTCGGCGTCGGTACCGACGAGAGCATCACCAGCGCCTCGATCAAGGGTGTGATGAGCGCGATCAACCGCTGCCTGTCCACCGAAGAGGTGGCGCCCAACGTCACCGCCGACAGCGTGGCCTGATTCGCGCCGCCGGCAAATGGCGTAAACGCACCGCCCCCGGGGGAAACCCCGGGGGCGGTTTTTTTGCAGCATGCTTGGTGTGGTCCAGGGAGGGGCGTTCTGCGGAGTGGGTCACCAGCAGTCGTTACTAAAGACGTTTATCGGGAGCGAAGGGCATCTCTCGGGCTTTATCGACCATCGCCTTGAAGCTGACATGCGCCGGGTTGATCAGGTAGTTGGTTTCCCTCGGCACGACGACGCTTGGCACCGCGAGATTCGTCACCGACGTTGTGGATTAACTACTTTCGCAAGGCGAGTGTCTGTCATGAGCGATACTCACACGCAGACGCCGTGCTCGAGCCGTCCAATCAGGTTTAGCACGGCAGCTGTACCAGCCGATGTCACCACCATATCCACCGGCGGCGTGTTTCCAAGACCAGGGGCAGGGGTAAGCAGCCACTGGTTAGTCTGCTGCGTGTCACCCTCGAACAGATCAATGGCGCTGTGGTAGACGTCGGCAACACGATAAAGCCGGTCGCCCTCGTCCACGGTGAAGCGGCCAGTCGTCGCTCGACGCCTCAGTGTGGTGGGGGAGATGGCGACAAAGCGTGCCAGGTCCTGCTTTCCTAACCCCGTGAAGGAGGCGAGCATGGAGTACACCTCGTAGGCGACACCATTTCTCAACGCTTCGTGCAGTTGCGGGCCTCGCCGGGGAAGCCCAATGACGTGCCAGAGGTCACTTTTGTGGTCGGCCTGCTTCGGTCGGAAAACCTTGATGGCAGACTTCATGCTTCACCTTTCCTTGTGGCATCGGTCGATATCACAAAAGAGGACGAGAGGCTGTTGCAGCTTCCCTCGCCCCACGACGGGCCTGATAACCAGCGTACTTTGACGATTGCGTCACAGCTACAACGGCGTCTTGCTGGCTTCGCCGGGGACCTCGCGGACCAGGGTCGGCATCAGGAAGCCGGGCAGGCGGGTGCGCAACTCGTCGACCAGGGCGTTGGCGCGGGCGTCGGCCACGTCGAAGTGGGCTGCCCCGGACACCGGGTCGAAGGCGTGCAGGTAGTAGGGCAGTACGCCGGCCTCGAACAGCCGCTCCGAGAGCGCTTCCAGTGCATCTACCGAGTCGTTTACTCCCTTGAGGATCACGCTCTGGTTGAGCAGGGTCACGCCGGCCTGCTTGAGCCGCGCGCAGGCGCCGGCGACGGCCTCGTCGATCTCGTTGGCGTGGTTGATATGCAGCACCATGACCTTCTGCAGGCGGGTGCCGGTGAGCCACTCGAGCAGGGGGCCGTCGACGCGATCGGGGATCACCACCGGCAGCCGGGTATGCAGGCGTAGTCGCTTGAGATGGGGGATGGCGTCGAGCCGCTCGACCAGCCAGGCCAGCTGGCGATCGCTGGCGGCCAGCGGATCGCCACCGGACAGGATCGCCTCGCGCAGGGTGTCGTCCTCGCGCAGGTAGTCCAGGGTGTCGTCCCACTGGCTGCGTGAGGGCGCGTTTTCCTGGTAGGGGAAGTGGCGACGGAAGCAGTAGCGGCAATTGATCGCGCAGGCGGGGCTGGTGATCAGCAGTACCCGTCCGGCGTACTTGTGGATCAGGCCGCGACGGGCGGTGTGCTGGGCCTCCTGGAGCGGATCGGTGACGTAGCCCTCAGGGCTTGTCTGCTCGGCATCCAGGGGCAGCACCTGGCGCAGCAAGGGGTCGTCCGGGTCTGCGTGGCGCATGCGCGCGGCAAAGGCCTCGGGCACACGCACCTCGAACAGGGAGTGGCCGGCCTCGGCGCCGGGGATCAGGGAGGCGTCGAGCCCCAGGCGGCGGCACAGCTCGCGCGGGTCACGAATGGCGCCGGCCAGCTGTCGCTGCCAGCCACCGGGGGCGGGAAGTCCCGGCTCATCCGGGGCAGAGCAATGCAAAAGCGTCGAGCTTCGGGTTATCATGCGGGCCATCCATCGATGCGTGCGAGGGGCTTGTCCTCGCAAAATGTCAGTTGAGTGCCGCTCTGAGCCGATGGCCGGGCCGGGCACCGAAAGGAACGAGATCTCATGGCGAACTATTCTACCAACGAATTCAAGGGCGGTCTGAAGGTGATGCTCGACGGTGACCCCTGTGCCATCGTCGAGAACGAATTCGTCAAGCCCGGCAAGGGCCAGGCCTTCAACCGCGTGAAGCTGCGCAACCTGATGACCGGCCGCGTGTGGGAGCGTACCTTCAAGTCCGGCGAGTCGCTGGAAGGCGCCGACGTCATGGATCTGGACATGGAGTACCTCTACACCGACGGTGACATGTGGTACTTCATGAAGACCGACGGTTCCTTCGAGCAGTACGCCGTCGAGAAGAAGGCCCTGGGCGACAGCGACAAGTGGCTCAAGGAGCAGGTGGTGTACACCGTGACCCTGTGGAACGACAACGCCATCTCGGTCTCCCCGCCCAACTTCATCGAGCTGGAAGTGGTCGAGACCGATCCGGGCCTCAAGGGCGACACCGCCCAGGGCGGCTCCAAGCCGGCGACCCTGTCTTCCGGTGCGGTGGTGCGCGTTCCCCTGTTCATCAACCAGGGCGAAGTGCTCAAGATCGACACCCGTAGCGGTGATTACGTCTCCCGCGCCTGAGGCGAGGGCGATATCCCCGGATCGGCAGATCGAGATACAGACAAAGGCCACGCGATCGCGTGGCCTTTGTCGTTTGGGCAAGTGGTAAGGAACGAACGATGACAGACTGGCAACCCACGGCCTCGCTGGACACCCTGCGCCACCGCGCCGTGCTGATGCAGCGGGTGCGCGGTTTCTTTGTCGAGCGCGGCGTGCTCGAGGTGGAGACCCCCTGTCTCGGTCACGGTGGCAGCACCGACGTGCACCTGGCGTCGCTGTCTTGCCAAGCCGTCACTCCGGCGGGCAGCGAGACCCTGTGGTTGCAGACGTCGCCGGAATTTCACATGAAGCGCCTGCTGGCGGCCGGCAGTGGGCCGATCTTCCAGATCGCCCGCAGCTTTCGCGACGGCGAGGTGGGACGCCGCCACAATATCGAGTTCAGCATGCTGGAGTGGTATCGCCCGGGGTGGAGTCTCGACGCGCTGATCGAGGAAACCCAGGCGCTGATCCGCGAGGTGCTGCCGTTTAATCCCGGCCCGACGCGAAAGCGTCGCTATCGCGAGCTGTTTGGCGAGGTGCTGGGTATCGATCCTTTTGAGGTGGAAATCGCATCACTTCGACGTCTTGCCGGTGAACGCGGCGGCCTCGACATGGCCGAGGCGCCGCGCGATGAGTGTCTCGACCTGCTGATGAGCCTCGTCATCGAGCCCGAGCTAGGCCGCGACGGCATCGACGTGGTGCTGGACTACCCGGCCAGCCAGGCGGCGCTGGCCAGGCGTCACCAGGACCCCCGCGACGGCGCCTGGGTGGCCTCGCGCTTCGAGGTCTATCTAAGCGGGCTCGAGCTTGCCAACGGCTACGACGAGCTGACCGATGTGGGCGAGCAGCGCGCACGCTTCGCCGACGACAATCGCGCCAGGCGTGAGGCAGGCCTTGCCGAGGTCGACGTCGACGAGCGCCTGCTGGCGGCTCTGGACGCCGGTATGCCCGAGGGCAGCGGGGTCGCCCTGGGACTCGACCGGCTGATCCAGCTGGCGCTGGGCAAGTCGCGTCTTGAAGAGGTGATCGCCTTTCCCACACCGCGCTGTTGAGGGGGCTGGGCACCTCGTGGGGTAGTCATTCCAAGTGCCCAGATCTTTTGATCGTCAGCTAGAAGGGGTCGCGGGACAGGGAAGTAGAAGGTCTGTGGCGGTTCAGCCCTGGAGCTTCGCGACGGTGGCCATCGGCATGAACATGCGTAACGGATTCGATGGCAGAGACTGAAAACCAAAGCCTGTGTATAGACGCAGCCTTCTTTCCACCGCCTGCGAGTCTCCGCAGTCCAGAATATCGAGCAGCACAACGGCCGTGCCTATTCTCAGTGATGCTGCAAAGGCTCGATTCAATGCATCGACCAGCAGGCGTCTACCGATTCCCTGCCCCTGGAACTGTTGATCGACGCCGATCATGCCGATGAAAGCGGCAGAGATACTGCCATCCGCATTCGCCATGCGCTTGTAGCGGTTGGGCAGGTCGCTACAGTCCACGCTATGGGCGTTGAGCGAATAGAAACCCAGGATCTTCGAGGGATCCCGAGCAGGGTCTGTCATCACGAAGACGCGAATCGTGCCACCATCCATCAGCCTGCTGGCGGTGCGCTGCAGAAAGTTGTCGACTTGATCCACCCCAGACGAAAAAGCCGCTCGATGGTGTCGAGACTTGTCGAGCGCTTCGATGACGACGGTGGCCGACATCAGCGCTTCGCCACCGTCTGCCGATGGTGGGTGAAGGCGTCACGTAGCTTCTCGGTCGGAGCCGGAGGGTTCTCGATGGCCTCAAGGAAGACCTCATGATCTTCAGGCATGAGCCGTGTCACTTCATGCGCCCGGATGGTCTCCATTGCCCGCTCATACGCTGCGGACAACGCGAACGTGGACATGTCCTGGCCACTCAGCGCGGCCGCCTGCTCGATGGCTTGCTTGATACGCGGTGTTGTACGGAAGCCAAAACGTTCAGTGTTGCGCTGACGTGCTTCTGTACTGGCGTCGGAAGATTGGCTGGCCAAGGTGTTGACCTCCAGTGCATGTGATCTTCAAATCACACTGTACGCCCTGCCGGCGTACATCTCCAGAATTTGCTTTCTTTCCCCTCGGTGTCTTGCTGTGTTCGTTCAGTCGTTCCGTCGATGAAGCGGAAGGCTCTGTGGGGGCTTGGGACAGACGCGAAAGGGGCGGCCACCGCCGCCCCTTTTGAATAGTGTTGTCATGCCTAAGGCGTTGTCTTGCCACCGGCGTTGCCGACACGCCTTGGCGCTTCAGTCCGCGCTGGCGGCCTCTTCGCCGTCTGCCGTCGCCGCTGTTGCGCTGGTTCCCGGCTCGCCGCCCAGGCGTTGGCCCATGCTCACCGCGACGGGGCTGCCGGCCTTGCCGCTCAAGGCATCGAAGTCGACCTTTTCGGCGAAGGCCATGACCACGGTGGAGCCGAGCTTGAAGCGGCCCATCTCTGCGCCCTTGGCGAGGTGAATCGGGCGATCGAAGCGGACACGCTCGACCCGACCGGACTGCGGTGTCACCTGGCCGGCCCACACCGTTTCAATGGCGGCGACGATCATCGCGCCCACCAGCACCAGCACCATGGGGCCGTGTTCGGTCTCGAAGTGACACACCAGCCGCTCGTTGCGGGCGAACAGGCCCGGGACGTGGCGGGTGGTGGCGTCGTTGACCGAGAACAGGCGCCCGGGCACGTAGACCATCTCGGTCAAGGTGCCGGCAAGCGGCATATGCACCCGGTGGTAGTCCTTGGGCGACAGGTAGACGGTGGCAAAGCTGCCGCTCTGGTAGCGGGTGGCCGCCCTGGGGTCGCCGCCGAGCAGTTCGGTCATGCTGAAGCGATGGCCCTTGGCCTGGACCAGCCGGCCATGGTCGATGGCGCCCCATTGGGACAGGGTGCCGTCGGCGGGACACAACAGGCCGTCTTCCAGCGGGCGGGCGCCGGCCGCCAGCGCCCGGGTGAAGAAGGCGTTGAAACTCGGGTAGACCCTGGGGTCCGGTTCCACCGCCTGGCTCATGTCGACCTTGAAGCGCTTGATGAAGGCGCGGATCAACAGGTTCTTGAGCCAGCCGATACGGCAGTCGGCAAGCAGGCCGACCAGGCGCGACAGCAGGTGGTGGGGGATGGGGTACTGGATCAGGGAAAACAGCTTGGCGAGGGTCACGAAGGGACGATCTCCGGATGGTCAATGACGCGCACGCGGCCTCACGGCCGCGCCGCTGGTGCAATCAAGTGCCCTAGGCTCAGTCCGAAAAGTCGACGAGCGAAGGTTAGACAAGGCAAAAATCGGTGAGAAAGCGCAGTTTACGTGGTGTAAATGAGCATTTTGATCCGATTTTTAACGCCGCATTACCGAGCGCAGACACTTTTCAGATAAGCCCTAGATGGGCAGAGGAACAAGGGCGTCAGTGTTCGATGGGGGTATCGTCGCGATTGCCCCACTCCTTCCACGAGCCCGGGTAGGCACGCATGCGTTCGAACCCCAGTGCCTTGCCTACCAGCCAGGTGAAGCCGCTGCGATGATGGGTCTGGCAGTGAGTGACCACTTCCATATCCGGGGTGATACCCATGGCGCCCAGTTCGGTGATCAGCTCGGCGTAGTCGCGCAGGCGAAGTGAGCGTTCACGGTCCATGGCGTCGGTCCACTCCATGTTGACCGCTCCGGGCAGGTGGCCGAGGTGCCGGTTCTGGCCCTTGTTGCCATCGAACTCGTCGACGGAGCGGGCATCCCAGATGGCGAAGTTGTCGCTGCCCAGGCGCTCTTCAAGCTCGAGTCGGTCGATCGCGACCTCGGGATTGAGGACCTCGGCCTGGTAGTCCGAGGGCTTCGGCGCATGGTCTTCGGTGGACTGGGGCAGACCCTCGTCACGCCAGGCGTGAATGCCGCCATTCAGGTAGGAATAGCGCTTGTGGCCAATCAGCTCCAGGGTCCACAGCAGGCGCCCGGCCCAGCCGCCGCCCTCATCATCGTAGGCGACCACGTGGGTGTCCCGGGTCAGACCCAGCGACGAGAACAGTTGTGACAGGGCCTCTTCATCGGGGACGTCGTTGGGGACGTCGCCGGAACCTTTCAGCAGACGACGATGGTCGAGAAAGATCGCGCCGGGCACATGGCCCTCGGCGTAGCTTTCCGCCTTCAGCGGCACGTCGATCACTAGGATGTCCTCGTGATCCAGCACGCCGGCGAGTTCCTCGGGCTCGGCGATCAAGGGCAACAGATTGTCTTCTGAGCTCATGGTTCTCTCCTGGCGGATCCACACGGATGAAAGGGGCGGGCGCTGTGTCTGGCGCCTGGCACTTCGCGAGGGGACGCTACTGGCGTTTCCCTATTGGCTATCCAGACTATCGACGATACGACGATAACTGGCAAAGCGTTCGGGGTGAATCGCCCCCTCGTCGATGGCGTCGCGAATGGCGCAGCCCGGCTCCTGCCGGTGGCGGCAGTCGCGGAAGCGACACAGGCCGAGGTAAGGGGCGAATTCGATAAAGCCCTCGGTGACCTCGCGCTCTGTCAGGTGAGTGAGGCCAAACTCGCGGATGCCGGGGGAGTCGATCAGCTCGCCCGAGGCCAGGCTCTCGTCCGGTGCGGGCAGGTGGTAGAGCTGGGCGGTGGTGGTGGTGTGGCGACCCTTGCGCGAGTCCTCCGACAGCGCGCCGATGCGCAACTGTTCGTCCGGCAGCAGGCGGTCGATCAGTGAGGACTTGCCGACCCCGGACTGGCCGACGAATACCGAGGTGCGGTCGGCGAGCTGGGCGTAGAGGGCGTCGAGTCCGCCGTCGACCTCGGTGGAGGTGGCCACCACCTGGTAGCCGATGCCGCGGTAGCGATCGAGCAGCCCGCGCAGTTCGCCGCCCTCGTCGGGCAGCAGGTCGGTCTTGTTGAGCACCAGCACCGGGGTGATGCCGGTGGCCTCGGCTGCCACCAGGTAGCGATCGATCAGGCCGGCGTGGGGCTCGGGTTCCACCGCGAAGACAATCAGGATCTGGTCGATGTTGGCCGCCACGGGCTTGAGTAGCCCACGCATATCCGGGCGTTCGAGCACATTGTCGCGCTCGCCTCGGGCCACCACCACGCCGCTGCCGTCCTCGCCGGCCCGCCAGATGACGCGGTCTCCGGTGACCAGGCCCTCGAGGTTGGCGCGCAGATGGCAGCGGGTGGGCGTCTCGCCGGCACGGCTGGCGACGTCCAGGGTCCGTCCGAAGTGAGCGATCACTCGGCCGTCGCGCTCGGCGCCGTATTCGCCGGCGGCAAGCTTTTCGTCGTCCTGGCCGGCCTTTCTGGCGGCGCGCTCGGCGCGTTCGGCCTGGATCTTCTCGATGCGCCAGCGCTGCTGGCGGCTCAACTTGCGTTTGCTCATGAGCACCCGATGGTCGGTACAATGGTCGGCATTGTACCTACACGCACGGCCCCTGTCCCGACAAGGGCCACCGCCTGATCAAGGAAGCGACGATGTCCGATGCCAGCGCCAGCCCCGACGATACCCTCAACCCGCGTCCTGACGATGCCAAGACCGGCCCGCGAAACGACGCCTTGATCTGGATCGACCTGGAGATGACCGGGCTCGACCCGGAGCGTGAACGCATCATCGAGGTGGCCACCCTGGTCACCGACGGCGAGCTCAATGTCATCGCCGAGGGGCCGGTGATCGCGGTTCACCAGAGCGACGCATTGTTGTCCGGCATGGATGAGTGGAATACCCGTACCCACGGCAATTCCGGGCTGGTCGAGCGGGTGCGCAAGAGCCAGATCGACACCCGCGAGGCCGAGCGCAGGACGCTCGAGTTTCTCTCAGCCCACGTGGCCCCGGGAACCTCGCCGATGTGCGGCAACTCGATCCACCAGGACCGGCGCTTTCTGGAGCGCGAGATGCCCGAGCTGTGGGCATTTTTCCACTACCGCAATCTCGACGTCTCGACCTTGAAGGAGCTGGCCAAGCGCTGGAACCCCCAGGCGCTGGAGGGCTTTTCCAAGCGCAACGTGCACCTGGCCATGGACGACATCAAGGAATCCATCGCTGAACTCGCGCACTATCGCAAGACGTTCCTCAAGGCTGGGGAATAGTCAGCAGTTGACGCCGGGTTCGAGGCGAGGGGCGCGTTCGGCTCGACACGCTCAAGCAGAGGTGATCAGCTCGGCGCGCCGCTGGCGCTGGCGGGCGAGCGCCCAGCGTACGTGCTCACGCACCAGCTCGGAGGGATAGGCCAGGCGGGTGAGCAGGGCGCGTTCGATGGCGGCGCTCCAGGGGGCGTTACCGAGCCCCACCGCCAGGTTGCGCAGCCAGCGTTCGTAGCCGATACGACGAATCGGGCTGCCGGCGGTGCGCTCGAGAAACTCCTCCTCGCTCCAGCCGAACAGGGTCAGCAGCTCCACCCGGTCGAGATCGTGGCGCGGCGCGAAGTCAGGTTCGCTGCTTGCCCGTGTGAAGCGGGTGAAGGGGCACACCAACTGGCAATCGTCACAGCCGAACACCCGATTGCCCATGGCCTCGCGATAGCGCTCGGGAATGGCGCCGAACAGCTCGATGGTCAGGTAGGAAATGCAGGCGCGGGCGTCGACCACCTTGTCCTCGACGATGGCGCCGGTAGGGCAGGCGGTGCGGCAGGCGCTGCAGCTGCCACAGTGTTCCTGCTCGAATGGCTCGTCCACCGGCAGCGGCAGGTCGGTGTAAAGCTCACCGAGAAAGAACATCGAGCCGGCTCTGGGATTGAGCAGCATGGCGTTCTTGCCGAACCAGCCGATACCGGCCTTGCGCGCCAGGCCGCGCTCCATCACCGGGGCCGAGTCGACGAAGGCGCGGTAGCCGAAGTCCCCGACTTCCGCCTCGATGGTCTTTGCCAGGCGCTGTAGCCGCTTGCGCATCAGCTTGTGGTAGTCACGCCCGGTGGCATAGCGTGACACATAGGCGCGGCTGGGCTGTCCCAGCACCTTGGTGGTCTCCACCTCCGGCGGCAGATAATCCAGGCGCACACTGATGACCCTGATGGTGCCGGGTTCGAGCTCGGCCGGACGGGTGCGTTTGGTGCCGTGCTTGGCCATGAAGCCCATCTCGCCGTGGAAACCTGCCTCCAGCCAGCGCTCGAGATGGGCCTCATCGTCGCTCAAGTCGACGTCGGTGATGCCGACCTGCTGGAAGCCGAGCTCCCGCCCCCAGGTGCGGATGCGCGCCGCCAGGTCGTTGAAGTCGACGTCGGTGGACGGGGACGATGCAGACATAAATGAGGACATACCCGGCAAATGGCAAGACAGCCCGGCTCTGCGCTTGGCGCGAGAGGAGAAGGGCTTAGACTTCATAGGGAAGGAAGTGACCGCCATGGTAGACCATCACGATCGAAGGGAGAACCGCATGGACATCTTGGACGGCGGCGTGATTGAGCCAGGACAGACTCCGTTGTACACCGCCGAGCAGGTACGCGAGCTGGACCGACGGGCGATCGCCGGCGAGAGCGACGGCTTCGCCCTGATGCACCGGGCCTCCGGCGTCGCCTGGCGCTGGCTGAAGGCGCGCTGGCCGGCGACCAAGTCGCTGACGGTGTTCTGCGGTGGCGGCAACAACGGCGGCGACGGCCATGTGCTGGCAGCGCTGGCCGCGACCGAAGGGCGCCAGGTACAGCGCATTTCCCTGACCCCGCGTGAACGCTTGAAGGGTGACGCCTTGCGCGCGGCCGAGATGGCCGATGACGCCGGGGTCGGCTTTATCGAATGGCGAGAAGGATTGCGCGTGGAGGGAGACGTGGTGGTCGATGCCATGCTCGGCACCGGCTTTGCCGGCGACCTGCGTCCGACCTACGCCGCGGCCATCGCCGCCATCAATGAAAGCCGGTGTCCGGTGCTGGCGGTGGATATTCCCTCGGGCATCACCGCCGACGGCGGCGCCGAGCCCAGCATGGCGGTCAGGGCGGTGATGACGGTGACCTTCATCGCCGACAAGCTGGGACTGCACACCGGGCGTGGCGCCGCCCTGGCCGGCGAGGTGGTGGTGGAATCACTGGGGGTGGACGCCCTGGCCCATGACGATATCACGCCCACCGCCTGGCGCCTGCAGTCGAGCCTGGTGAACCTGGCGTTGCCTCCGCGTGAGCGCGACATGCACAAGGGCGCCGCCGGATTCGCCGGCATCTTCGGTGGCGCACCCGGGTTCGGCGGGGCGGCGCTGCTGGCGGCAGAGGCCTGCGCCAGGGTGGGCGCTGGCCGAGTGCTGCTGGCCACCGCGCCGGAACACGTCGGCGCCAGTCTGGTGCGCTGCCCCGAGGTCATGGCGCGTGGGGTGACCCATGCCAGCGAACTCGATGAGCTGCTCGATCGCCTGAGTGTGCTCGCCGTGGGGCCAGGGCTTGGCCAGGGGAGCTGGGGCCAGTCGGTATTGCAGACCGCGCTGAAGCGCTCGATTCCGCTGGTGCTGGACGCCGATGCCCTCAATCTGCTGGTCAGCCGCTTTGCCGATCAGCGGCGTGACGACTGGATCCTGACCCCCCATCCGGGAGAAGCGGCACGCCTGCTCGAGACCAGCGTGGCCGAGGTCGAGGCGGACCGCCCCGGTGCCGCGCGCGCCCTGCAGCAACGCTGGGGCGGGGTGATCGTGCTCAAGGGGGCCGGTACCCTGATCGCCGGTCCCGAGGGCCTGGCGCTGTGTCCTTTCGGCAACCCGGGCATGGCCAGCGGCGGCATGGGCGATACCCTGACCGGTGTGCTGGCGGGCCTGATGGCCCAGGGCCAGGCCCCGGGCTGGTCACTGGAACGCACCGCGCGGCTGGGCGTGCTGGTACACGCCCTGGCCGGTGACATGGCGGCGAGAGAGGGCGGTGAGCGTGGTCTGTTGGCCAGCGATCTGGCATCCTGTGCACGAAAATTAGTCAATCCGACGATGGGCGAGGAAGATGCAGCTGCGACTCGATGATGAAGACCGCCAGGTCGCACTGGGGGAGTGCCTGGGACGGGCCTTGCAAGGACGAGGACGCGTCCACCTGTCGGGAGAGCTTGGGGCCGGCAAGACCACCCTGGCTCGCGGTGTGTTGCGCGCCTACGGCCATCAAGGTGCGGTGAAGAGTCCTACCTATACCCTGGTGGAGCCCTACGAGCTTTCGCTGGACGGGGCGCTGGTCACGCTGCACCACTTTGACCTCTACCGCCTGGGCGATCCCGAGGAGCTTGAGTTCATCGGTGGGCGCGATCTGCTCGCCGAGGGGCATCTGTGCCTGGTGGAGTGGGCCGAGCGCGGCGAGGGCTGGCTGACGCCGCCGGATCTCGAGGTGGCGCTAAGCCACGCCGAGACAGAAGGGCGCGAGGCGCGTATCAGCGCCGCCACGACCCTGGGTGAAGCACTGCTGACGCGCCTGGAAGACGAAGTCTCCCGCGATCAACGACTGGCGGGAGGCAAGGCATGAGGCGTCGCCTTCCGGCCCGTATGGGTGCTGGTCTATTGACGTTGGTGGCCACACTGGGCCTTACGCTTTCGAGCCTTGCCCAGGCCGCCAGCGTGGACAACATGCGCCTGTGGGCCGCGCCGGATCACTCGCGGCTGGTGTTCGACCTGTCGGCGCCGGCCACTGCCAACGTGTTCGAGCTCGACAACCCGCGCCGGCTGGTCATCGATCTCAGTGGCACCAGCCTGGCCGCCGATCCTGCCAGCATGGACCTGTCCAACAGCGCCATCAGCTCGGTGCGCACAGGCGTGCGCGATGGCGGCGATCTGCGCGTGGTGCTCGAGCTCAGCCGTGCCATCGAGCCGCGTCACTTCTCGTTGGCGCCCAACAACCAGTACGGCGATCGTCTGGTGGTGGATCTGGAGTACCCCGGCGAGAGCGCGGTGGAAGACCCCATCGATCCGATCGAGTCGATGATCCGTGAGCAGGAGATCGCCGCCGAGCGGGCCAAGACCGTGGCGGTGGCAGAGGGCCGTGACCCGGTGGAGGCAGCACCGGTGATCGACACCGCTCAGCCCCATCCCAAGCGCGACATCATCATCGCCGTGGACGCCGGGCACGGTGGCGAGGACCCCGGCGCGCTGGGCCCGAGCGGTACCCGCGAGAAGGACGTGGTGCTGCAGATGGCCGATCGCCTGGCGCGCATGATCAACGACTCCCCCGGCTTCAAGGCGGTGCTGATCCGCGACGGCGACTACTACGTCGGGCTGCGTCAGCGCACCCTGATCGCCCGCGAGCAGAAGGCCGATTTCTTCGTCTCCATTCACGCCGACGCCTTCAACAGTCCGCGTCCCCACGGCAGCTCGGTGTTCGCGCTGTCCCAGAGCGGAGCCACCTCGGAGACCGCCAAGTGGCTGGCGGCCAGCGAGAACCGCTCGGATCTGATCGGCGGGGTCGACGGCAACCTGTCGCTGGATGACAAGGATCAGGTGCTCAGAGGTGTGCTGCTGGACCTGACCATGACCGCGACCCTCAATGACTCCCTGACCATCGGCGATGAGGTGCTTAGTCGCATCGGGCGCATCAATGATCTGCATAAACCCAGGGTCGAGCAGGCCGGCTTCGTGGTGTTGAAGTCCCCGGACATTCCTTCCCTGCTGGTGGAGACGGGCTTTATCTCCAACCCCGAGGAAGAGCGACGACTCAAGGACGGCGGCTACCAGCAGCGGATGATGAGCGCCGTGTTCGGCGGCATCCGCTCGCACTTCGAGCGCAACCCGCCACCGGCAAGCCTGCTGGCCTGGCAGCGCGATCAGGGGCGGTCCACCGCTACCAACGAGTATCGCATCCAGCCAGGCGACACCCTGTCCGCCATCGCCTCGCGTCACGGCGTGGCGCTCAGCGCGCTCAAGCAGGTCAACGAGCTGTCCGGGGACGTCATTCGCGTCGGCCAGGTGTTGAGGATTCCCAGTTCATGAGTGATATCCCGTGTGAGAGCGAGCCTGGCGTCCAGGTGTCACAGCGCCGCTCGATCAAGATTCTCGACCCCCGGCTGGCCAACCAGATCGCCGCCGGTGAGGTGGTGGAACGCCCGGCCTCGGTGGTCAAGGAACTGATCGAGAACGCCATCGACGCCGGCAGCACCCGCATCGAGGTGGACATCGAGTCCGGCGGTGCCCGGCTGATCCGGATCCGTGACGATGGCTCCGGCATCGGAGAGGAGGACCTGCCGCTGGCGCTGTCACGACACGCCACCAGCAAGATCCTGTCGCTGGAGGAGCTCGAGGGCGTCGCCAGCCTCGGCTTTCGTGGCGAGGCGCTGGCCTCGATCAGCTCGGTGTCGCGACTCGAGTTGACCTCCAACGTCGAGCAGGACCCTCAGGGCGGCTGGCGGGTGGTGGCCGAAGGGCGGCGCATGGAGCCCCGCGTCACGCCGGCACCCCATCCTCGTGGTACCTCGGTGGCGGTGCGTGATCTGTTTTTCAACACTCCGGCCCGGCGCAAGTTCCTGCGTACCGAAAAGACCGAGTTCAACCATGTCGAGGAGGCCTTTCGGCGCCAGGCGTTGTCGCGCTTCGACATCGGCTGGACCCTTCGCCACAACCAGAAGACCATCCACCAGTTGCCGGTGGCACGGGATGACCACGCGGTGGAGCGACGTCTCGCTTCGCTGTTGGGCAAGAACTTCCTGGACAATGCCCTGACCCTGGACATCGCCACCGGCAGCCTGCGCCTGTGGGGCTGGGTGGGACTACCGACCCACTCCCGCGCCCAGGCCGACCAGCAGTACTTTTTCGTCAATGGCAGGGTGGTGCGCGACCGGCTGGTGGCCCACGCCATCCGCCAGGCCTACCGCGATGTGCTGTTCAATGGTCGCCACCCGGTATTCGTGCTCTATCTGGACGTGGACCCCACGGTGGTGGACGTCAATGTCCACCCGACCAAGCACGAGGTGCGCTTTCGCGACGGGCGCATGGTCCACGACTTTCTGTTCTCGAGCCTGCACCGGGCGCTGGGCGAGGCCCGCGCCGGGCACCAGGACGGCCAGCATCCGGGTCAGCAAGCGAGCACCGATACCGATGGTCTCGATGTCGACCCCGAGACCGGCGAGATCCGCGAACCGGCTCCCCAGGGCGGGAACCTTGGGCAACACCCGTCTCAGCAACAGCCCTCCTGGCAGCAGCAGCCCATGGCGCTGCACCCGCGCCGCGACGAGGGCGAGGGCGAGGGCGGTGTCACCCCGGACCGGGTGCGCGCCTTCATGGACGGCTACCGCAAGCTGCACCCGGACCACGAAGACAGCCTGCTGACGCCGCAGCCAGGAGGCCCTGGCGCCGGCGGTCTGGCCGCCGGCACGGCCCAGGCCGAGCGCCATAGCCCCACGCCGAGAACCTGGCCCGGCGCCGCTGGCGCGGCTAGTGAGTCCCCTGCCGGGGTCGGCGGCGCATCGCTCACCTCGTCGACGCCTGAGGTGATGCCGGAAGACGACGCCACCCAGGCGCCGCCACTGGGCTACGCCATCGCCCAGTTGCACGGCATCTACATTCTGGCCCAGAGCGCCCAGGGGCTGGTGCTGGTGGACATGCACGCGGCCCACGAGCGCATCGTCTACGAGCGCATGAAGACCCAGGTCCACGGTGGCGCGCTGGACGCCCAGCCGCTGCTGGTACCGGTGTCGCTGGCGGTCAGCGCCGCCGAGGTCGAGACCGCCGAGCGCGAGCGCGAAGCCTTCACCCGGCTTGGTGTCGAACTCGATGCCGCCGGTCCAGAGACCCTGCTGGTGCGCCAGGTGCCGGCGCTGCTGGCCGATGCCGACGTGGAACCGCTGGTGCGCGAGATGCTCTCGGACCTGGAGCGCTACGGCCGCTCCGATCGCATCGAGGCCCACATCAACGAGTTGCTGTCGACCATGGCCTGCCACGGCAGCGTACGCGCCAATCGCCAGTTGACCATTGCCGAGATGAACGCGTTGCTGCGCGACATGGAGCGCACCGAGCGCAGCGGCCAGTGCAACCATGGCCGCCCCACCTGGACCCAGATGAGCCTCAAGGATCTGGACCGGCTGTTTCTGCGAGGGCAATGATGGCGCCGACAGACGCTCCGGCCGCGGCCACGCCGCCTGCGCAGGACGACCGACCGCTGGCGCTGCTGCTGATGGGCCCCACGGCGGCGGGCAAGACCGATCTTGCCATCGAGATCCGCGAGCGCCTGGGTGGCGAGATCATCAGCGTCGATTCGGCGATGATCTATCGCGGCATGGACATCGGCTCGGCCAAGCCCTCGGCCGAGGAACTCGCCCGGGCGCCCCATCGACTGATCGATATCCGTGATCCGGCCCAGGCCTACTCGGCGGCAGAGTTTCGCGACGATGCCCTGGCCGAGATGCACGATATCGCCGCCAGTGGTCGGCTGCCGCTGCTGGTCGGTGGCACCATGATGTACTACAAGCGCCTGGTCGAGGGGGTCGCCAACCTGCCCTCGGCGGACAGCGCCGTGCGTGAACGCCTGTCCCGCCAGGCCGAGCAGGACGGCCTCGAGGCGTTGCATCGGCGCCTGGGCGAGGTCGATCCCGAGTCGGCCGCGCGCATTCACCCCAATGATCCTCAGCGCCTGATGCGGGCGCTGGAAGTGTTCGAGCTGTCCGGGCGGCCGATGAGCGAGCTGTGGAATGAGCAGCGTCGTGAAACCTTTCCCTTTCGTCTGCTGTCCATAGGGCTCGCTCCCGCCGAGCGCTCCGTGCTGCACGAGAGAATCGCCAGGCGCTTCACCGCCATGCTGGACGGCGGATTTCTCGATGAAGTGGCGGCGCTCAAGGCGCGTGGCGATTTGACGCTGTCGCTGCCATCGATGAAGAGCGTGGGCTATCGTCAGGCATGGCAGTACCTGGATGGCGAGTTTGATCGTGAGACGTTCATTCATCGTGGCGTGGTGGCGACGCGTCAGTTGGCCAAGCGGCAGCTGACCTGGATGCGTAGCTGGCCTGCGCTGACCTGGGTGGACCCGTTGGCGGCCGACCCCGCCGAGCGCCTCGTGAAACTCGTGCGCGAAGCGGGGACTTAGCGTAAGATAACGAGTTCGTGCGACCACTTGCAGGGTCCCGCCGAACAACCGAATACCTGTCGCCCGCCGTCTTGAAGACCTCGGCGGGCGGCACCATAACCTAAAACCCTAAGACACTTCAGGGAGAGCAACATGTCCAAAGGGCAGTCCCTTCAAGACCCGTACCTGAACATTCTGCGCAAGGAGCGCATTCCGGTATCGATTTTCCTGGTCAACGGCATCAAGCTGCAGGGCCAGATCGAATCCTTTGACCAATTTGTCATCCTGCTGCGCAACACCGTCAGCCAGATGGTCTACAAGCACGCCATCTCCACGGTGGTGCCGTCACGCAATGTGCGTCTGCCGGCCCAGGATCCAGCTGCGCAGCCGGAGAGCTGATATTTCGTGAGGTATTGATTGTTTTTTGAACGTCCCGACGCCGGTGAAACGGCGGTACTCGTCCATATCGACTTTCAGGACGAGAAGGAGCGCGAAGATCCCGGTGAGTTCCACGAGCTGGTGAGGTCGGCGGGTGCCGAACCCGCAACCCTCGTGACCGGCTCGCGGCAACGACCCGACCCCAGGAGTTTCGTGGGGTCGGGCAAGCTCGAGGAAATCGGCGAGGCCCTGGCGGTACACAAGGCCGAGCTGGTGATCTTCAACCACGCGCTCAGTCCTTCCCAGGAACGCAACGTCGAGCAGACGCTGAAGTGTCGTGTGCTCGATCGTACGGGCCTGATTCTGGATATCTTCGCCCAGCGGGCGCGGACTCACGAGGGCAAGCTGCAGGTGGAGCTGGCCCAGCTCGAGTACATGTCCACGCGGCTGGTGCGAGGCTGGACCCACCTGGAACGCCAGAAGGGCGGTATCGGCCTGCGCGGTCCGGGTGAAACCCAGCTCGAGACCGACCGCCGCCTGCTGCGTGCGCGCATCAAGTCGATCCACAAGCGCCTGGACAAGGTGCGTAGCCAGCGCAGTCAGAATCGCCGCGCCCGCTCGCGTGCCGAGATCCCCAGCGTCTCGCTGGTGGGCTACACCAACGCCGGCAAGTCAACGCTTTTCAACAGCTTGACGGCGTCTGAGGTCTATGCGGCGGACCAGCTCTTCGCTACTCTCGACCCTACGCTGCGGCGTCTTGAGGTCGAGGACGTGGGGCCGGTGGTGCTGGCGGACACGGTGGGCTTTATCCGCCACCTGCCGCACAAGCTGGTGGAGGCGTTCCGTGCCACCCTGCAGGAGGCCGCCGAGGCCAGCCTGCTGGTGCATGTGATCGACTCAGCGGATCCTGATCGTGAGCTCAACGTCACCCAGGTGGAGGCGGTGCTCGACGAGATCGGCGCGCTGGACGTGCCGACGCTCAAGGTGATGAACAAGATCGACCTGTTCGACAGTTCGCCACGCATCGAGCGCGACGAGCACGGGGTACCGCAGACGGTGTGGCTGTCGGCGCAGAAGGGGCTGGGATTGGACCTGCTGACCCAGGCCCTGACCGAGCGGCTGGCGGAAGACATCATCGACTTCTCGCTGACCCTGACGCCGGAGCAGGGCAAGCTGCGCGCGGCGCTGCATGAGCTGAATGCCGTGCGCGACGAGTCCTTCGACGAGGACGGCCAGACGCAGCTGGATGTGCGTCTGCCGCGTCGTGACTTCAATCAGTTGATGGCACGCCTTGGCGAGCGTGCCGCCGATTACCTTCCCGTCGCGCTGCAGGAACGCGACGTATGGGAAGCCTGAACCGACCCGCCTGACGGGTCGGCAAGAGCGTCGCCCGGATGGCGACGCCACAAGGAAAGCACTGAAGAAATGTCGCGAGCGACGACAGTTCGGTCTCCGCCGGAGCGGAAAGGTCGGAGTTGACACAGGGTTAAATGAGAACCTTGAGCACCGCCGGCGGCCGAGATGCCGAGCGCAACAATGTATGCAGTGTTTTCCAAGGATCGCAATCGATGCGCCTCGTCTAGGCGGGGGCACAGAGTGGAGACGACGTATGGCCTGGAATGAGCCTGGTGGCGGCAACGGCAACCAGCACGACCCCTGGAGTGGCGGGGGGCGCCGTGGCGGTAATGGGGGCGGTGGCAACCGCGGTGGCGACAATCAGGGTCCCCCCGACCTCGATGAGGCCCTGAAGAAGTTTCAGGACAAGCTCAACGGCATGCTCGGCGGCCGCGGCGGCAAGCGCGGCGGTGGCAAGGGTGGCGGCAAGGGCGGCGGCAATCGCCCGCGCAATACCTTCGCCTTGCCGGGCCTGTTGATCATCATCGGTCTCGCCGTATGGGCGGCCAGCGGCTTCTATCTGGTCGACCAGTCGGAGCGTGGCGTCGTGCTGCGCTTCGGCAAGTTCCAGGAAGTCGTCACCCCGGGCCTGCAGTGGAATCCGCCGCTGATCGACGACGTGCGCATGGTCAACGTTACCCGCGTGCGTTCGGTCAGCCAGACCCAGTCGATGCTGACCCAGGACGAGAACATCGTCTCGGTCGAGATCTCGGCCCAGTACCAGGTGGCAGCGCCGCGTGACTACGTGCTCAACGTGCGTGATCCCGAGCTGTCGCTGGAAAACGCCCTCGACTCGGCGCTGCGTCACGTGGTCGGTGGCACCGACATGATCGACATCCTGACCTCGGGTCGTGAGATTCTCGGCAGTGCCGTGACCAGCCGTCTGCAGACTTACCTGGACAACTACGGTACCGGTATCCGCCTGGTGACCCTGAACGTCGAGTCCACCTCGCCGCCCGATGCGGTGCAGGACGCCTTCGATGACGTCATCCGTGCCCGCGAGGATCGTCAGCGCACGATCAACCAGGCCATGGCCTATGCCAACGCCATCATCCCGGCGGCTCAGGGTCAGGCGCAGCGTATCGTCGAGCAGGGCCAGGGTTACCGCGAATCAGTGGTCGCCGAGGCGCGTGGTCAGGCCAACCGCTTCACCGCACTGCTGACCCAGTATCGCAATGCCCCCGAGGTGATGCGCGAGCGTCTCTACCTCGACGCCATCTCCGAGGTGCTCGGCCAGACCAACAAGGTACTGGTGGACGTCGATCAGGATGGCCCCTTGATGGTGCTGCCGATGGACCGTATCGGCCGTGGTCTGGGCACGTCCACCGCTGCCGACGCCGAGAATCAGCTCGATCCGCAGGTGCTGGAGCGCATCCGTGCCGAGTCCGCCAACGCGGCCTCCAATTCAAGCTCGAACCGCAACGGTCGTGACACCGGTATTCAGCGGGAGGGTCGCTAAATGATCAATAATCGATCCCTGCTCATCGTCGGCGGCCTGGCCGCCGCCGCCTGGCTGGCCAGCAACAGCCTCTACGTGGTCGACGAGACCGAGCGTGCGGTCAAGCTGCGCTTCGGTGAGATCATCGAGGAAAATATCCAGCCGGGCCTGCACGTCAAGGTGCCGATCACCCAGACCATTCGCAAGTTCGACACCCGGGTGCTGACACTGGATACCGACGCCAGCCGCTACCTGACCCAGGAGCAGAAGGCGGTGATCGTGGACTCCTACGTCAAGTGGCAGGTGGTCAACCCCACTCGCTACTACGAGGCCACGGCCGGTGACGAACTGATGGCGGTGCGCCTGATCCAGCCGCGGGTCGACGAGAGCCTGCGTAACGAGTTCGGCCAGTTGAACCTGCAGCAGATCATCTCCGAGAAGCGTGACGAGCTGATGTCCGGCCCCACCGAGGAGCTCGACAAGCTGATGCGCGAAGAGATCGGGGTGGCCATCCTCGACGTGCGGGTCAAGCGTATCGACCTGCCCGAGGACGTGTCCTCGGCGGTGTACGATCGCATGCGCTCCGAGCGTGAGCGTGAGGCCCGCGAGTGGCGTGCCCAGGGCCAGGAGGAGTCCGAGCGGATTCGCGCTAACGCCGATCGCCGCCGTCAGGTACTGCTGGCCCAGGCCAACGAGCGTGCCGAGACCCTGCGTGGTGAGGGTGACGCCGAGGCCGCCGGTATCTACTCCGACGCCTACGAGGGCGATACCGAGTTCTATCGCTTCTGGCGTAGCCTCAACGCCTATCGCGACTCCTTCGGTGCCGGCGAGGGCAACATGATGGTGCTGGATCCCTCCAGCGACTTCTTCCGTTACCTCAAGAGCGCCGATCCCCAGGGAGCTGGCAGCCAGCCCCAGGGCTAGCGGTGGCCCCTGGCCGCCGACCGCAAGGGCGAATGCCGCCCTTGCGGGGTTCAACTGGCGGCCAAACGTGATAGAATCGGTAAACCGGGCGTGGCCCGGTTTTTTTGTGGCCGTCATTCCCGACATCGTTCCGTCCGACGCATTCGCCAGCACGCCAGAAGTTCCGAGACCGCTCCGAGATGAGTTCCCGGATTTCACCAGTGCGCGAGGTTTTGCGTGCGCGCGGACCAGGCCCACCGTCTAAGCAAGATATCGACCAAGCAGGATATCGACATGACCATCGCTGACCGCTGGCTCCTGCCCGACGGCATGGACGAGGTGCTGCCGCCTCAGGCCAGTCGTATGGAGGAGCTGCGCCGGGCGCTGCTCGACCTCTTCCATCTCTGGGGTTACGACCAGGTGATGCCGCCCCCGGTGGAGTTTCTCGACTCCCTGCTGACCGGCACCGGCACCGATCTCGACCTTCAGACCTTCAAGCTCACCGACCAGCTCACCGGGCGCATGATGGGGGTGACCGCCGACGTCACGCCGCAGGTGGCGCGCATCGATGCCCACTCGCTCAAGCGCGAAGGGCCGGTGCGTCTGTGCTACTGCACCAATGTGCTGCGAGCCAAGGCCGACAAGCATCAGGGCGGGCGCAGCCCGGTCCAGGTCGGTGTCGAGCTGTTCGGCAGCGCCAGCCTGGCGGCGGATCTCGAGATCCTGCGCCTGGCGCTGGAGAGCCTCTCGGCCTCCGGCGCCGGCGAGGTGCACCTGGCGCTTGGCCACGTCGGCATCTACCGCAACCTGGTCGAGGTCGCCGAGCTCGACGCCGAGGCCGAATACGCCATCTCCGCGGCGCTGGCACTGAAGTCGCCGGGGCAGCTAGAGGCAGAGGTGTCCAGGGCGGTAAGCGATCCCGCTCTGGCGGCCATGTTCCGCACCCTGGGCGAGCTGCACGGCGGCCCCGAGGTGCTCGACCAGGCCCGCGAAGCCTTTGCCGAGGCGCCCCAGGCGGTCAACGACGCCCTCGACAAGCTGTGCGAGCTGTATCAGGGCGTGCATCGCGAACACCCCGAAGTGGCCTGCTACTTTGACCTGGCCGAGCTGCGCGGCTATCAGTACCACACCGGCATGATGTTCGCCGCCTACGTGCCGGGGTACGGTCAAGCCCTGGCCAAGGGCGGGCGCTACGACGACACCGGCCGTGCCTTCGGTCGCGCCAGGCCTGCTACCGGCTTCTCGATGGATCTGAAGCTGTTGGCGACGCTGGCCTCCAGCGAGGCCGCCAGCGACAGCGTCTGGGCGCCGGCGGAAGGTGACGCCGAGGGCCTCGACGAGGCGGTTCAGGCCTTGAGGCGTCAGGGGCGCCGGGTGATCCAGGGGCTGCCCGGACAGCGCGCGGCAGGACACGGCTGCAGCGAGCAGCTGGTGGCCCGAGACCAGCGCTGGGTGCTCGAACCGCTGGCGACATGATCCTGCCGGCAGTGCCTGGCACTGTCTGGCAAGCAATACCGGGGCGCCGGGGCGTGGCGCTTTAATCGACTGTGGCGCCAAGGCGCAACCAAGAAGAGACGAGAACTGCAATGGGCAAGAACGTAGTCGTACTGGGTACCCAATGGGGCGATGAAGGCAAGGGCAAGGTCGTCGACCTGCTGACCGAGTCCGCCTCCGCCGTGGTGCGTTTTCAGGGCGGTCACAATGCCGGCCACACCCTGGTCATCGACGGTGAAAAGACCGTCCTGCACCTGATTCCGTCCGGCGTGCTGCGCGAGGACAAGACCTGCGTCATCGGCAACGGCGTGGTGCTGTCGCCGGAGGCGCTGATCAAGGAAATCCGCGAGCTCGAGAGCAAGGGTGTGCCGGTGCGCCAGCGCCTGCGCCTGTCGCCGGCCTGTCCGCTGATCCTCGACTACCACGTGCGCCTGGATCAGGCTCGCGAGAAGGCTCGTGGCATCGCCAAGATCGGCACCACCGGTCGCGGCATCGGTCCGGCCTACGAAGACAAGGTCGCCCGCCGTGGCCTGCGTCTGGGCGACATGCTCCATCGTGAGCGCTTCGCCTCCAAGCTGGGCGAGGTGCTGGACTACCACAACTTCGTGCTGACCAAGTACCACGGCGAAGAGCCGGTGGACTTCCAGGCGACCCTGGAAAGCGCCATGGAGATGGCCGAAGAGCTGCGTCCGATGGTCACCGACACCGTGAGCCTGGTCCACGACCTGCGCAAGGGTGGCGAGAACATCCTGTTCGAAGGCGCCCAGGGCTCGCTGCTGGACATCGACCACGGCACCTACCCCTACGTCACCAGCTCCAACACCACCGCCGGCGGCACCGCTACCGGTTCAGGCGTCGGCCCGCTGTATCTGGACTACGTGCTGGGTATCACCAAGGCCTACACCACCCGTGTCGGCTCTGGTCCGTTCCCCACCGAGCTGTTCGACGAGCACGGCCGTCACCTGGCAGAGAAGGGCCACGAGTTCGGTGCCACCACCGGTCGCGCCCGTCGTTGCGGCTGGTTCGATGCCGTGGCGCTGCGTCACGCGGTGCAGATCAACTCGGTATCCGGCATCTGCCTGACCAAGCTCGACGTACTGGACGGGCTCGAGAACATCCGTGTCTGCGTGGGCTATCGCAGCAAGGACGGCGAAGTGCTCGATAACCCGGTGGACTCCGAAGGCTACGAGGCCATCGAGCCGGTCTACCAGGACCTGCCGGGCTGGAGCGAGTCGACTCTGGGCGTCAAGCGCGTCGAAGACCTGCCCAACGCCGCCCGCGCCTACATCAGCTTCCTCGAGGAGCAGGTCGGCACCTCCATCGACATCATCTCCACCGGCCCGGACCGCAACGAGACCATCGTCCTGCGCAACCCCTTCGGTGACTGATCGTCAGGTCGTCTGACCCAAGCGACGGGCACAACAGAAAAGGCCGGCAGTGATGCCGGCCTTTTGCGCTCTATCGATAACCCTCACCGATTCCTTCTGCTGTTGAATTCATGGTGACACTCCATCGAGAGCCTCGTGTGATTTTCTGTATACGCGCCCCAAAGCAAGCAGAATGACGCCAAGCAAAGCGACGCCGATCATGATCGAGAAGCCGGAGAGATAGTCGCTGAAATAATCGAAAGCGCTTGTGTCCATAACGTTAGAAAGCTCTTCCGATCGCTTGAACGATATCAATAGAAAAGTAATAAAGACATTGACTGCTTGCCCTGATAGTAGCGTGATGCCTGACAATGTCATCCAGTTTGATCCAGGGTATACCACCAGGCCAAGTAACAGGAATCCTGCCAGAGGTATGCAATATTCCCCCATTACTTCAAACTTTACATTCCCGGTTTCTGGGACATCGAAGAAGGCCAGCAGGCCCACTGTATATACGAAAAAGGCGCAGATCGTTAGAAAGAGAATACCAAATAATTTTCTCATGATGATACCGTCATGAGACGAGAGAATTAAAATAGATATTGGCTTTTTGACGATATAGGAAAAAGGTAGATATTATAAAAAACAACAATAATAAATTTGTTATTGATTTGTCGAAGTTAATGAAAAACAAAAACAGAAGAGTTAAGCCGTGCCAGAATACAAAGATATTTCTCCCTCTTTTTAGACGAGCGAATATCATCGTTGCTGTATATAGTAGCATAGTAGCATTAACGGTTAGTAATAATGACTGCATTCCCCTAGGCAGCCCAATCATATGCATTTTTATGGTAAAGTCGATGCTTTCATAGCCTCTCATCATTAACCCAAATTGTACTGTGGAAAATATCATCAGGGCGCAGCAGATGATTGATATGGAAATAGGACGTTTAGGCATTACACACTCCTTTGTGTAGTTTACTTCCTGTAATAAGTTACGACTGGTTTATCAAGGCTCCTTTTTTCCTGAGTGAATTTCACATATGTAAGGTAGGCAGCATACGTCTACACCAAGTGTCGAAGCGTCCCCAAAAACTGGATGTGTGGTAGTACTGGGGAAGGGAAACGAACATATAAAACGAAGACATAGCATTCTTGCTACTTGTAGCTACCATCCGGCTGGTGCTCCAGGCCATTCTGTTCCTCTTCCATGGACTCGTAGGGCAGTACCTGGCCTTGCTCATCGCGAACGCCACATCGGCAGCGGGTCACCCAGCAGGAGACGGTTCGCGCAGCGTATACGGTGAGGGTTGAGGGCAAGCCGCATTTTTTGGAACGGTGAACAAAGCACCGGGTTCGATGATCTCCGCGCCAACGAAGACGGTAGTGGTTCTTAGGGTGACATAGAGAGCTGCCCACCGAAGAACCGCCGGTTGGCGGTACCGGTGGAATATCTCTGTAGTGTCGTCAGTGTTACTTAAAACTGCCGTCGGGTTGATACTCAAGTCCATAGTAACTTGGTACGAAAACACCGTGTTCCTCTTGCCACTCGCGTGAAAGGCGAATGGCTTCCTGAACCTGCTCAGGAGTCATTATTGCCTCAAGGCGACGTTTGTCTGGCGCTCCAGCAGGATCCTGGAGGTCGTAGTACTTATATGCTTGAACCAGATCTACCTCGGTGCCGATGCCATGTTCGTAGTAGTTGGCAAGGCCTCGGTGGCTCAGAAATCCATTAAAAGGCATATCTTCTGCGCGTTTTAGCCACTCAAATGCTGTTTGTTCATCTTTAGGGACACCAGTCCCTTCTCGGTAGATGCCGGCAAGCTGGGTGGCGGACTCGGCATCACCCTGTTCGGCGGCTTCGGTAAACCAGATTTTCGCCTGCTGGATATCTTCATCCACTAGGTCCTGAGGATCGGCGCCACGGTAGGCATGGCCAAGATCTTTCTGGGAAAGAATATAGCCTTTTTCCGCCGATGCCTGGAGATAGGCCAGGGCAAGTGGTTTGTTGACTTGTGTGCCAATTCCCTTGTAGTAGACGGTGAAGAGAGAGTAACCGGCATCTATAACGCCAAGTCTCCATGCCTCTTGAAGTAATTTCGAGCCTTCGCTTGTGTCAGGCTGCCGCTCGAATCCTGTGATCTGACCAAAGTGAATAAGGCCCAATAAAAAGGTGGCCTCTCCATCTCCGTTTCGACTTCTTTCTTTAATTTGATCTTCTGTTGTGTTTTTTAAGTAGTCCCAGTAGGGTTTATTTTGGGGTGTGTTTGAGATAAGATAAGGTGTTCCTTCCATTTCGACAATAGTTATGGGCTGAGATTTTATAAGGCTGAAAGTGGAGGCGTTATCACAGCCCGAAATGCTGGCTATTGTCAGAAGAGATAAAATTAATATTGCTAGGCGTTGATGAATGTTTGGCACATTAAATTCTCATCGTGAATGTTCCGAAATTAGCAGTGTCCGCATTATCTGAGTCTAGGAAGCTAACGTATAGCGAAAGCAACTTTGGTGGATGGTTGCTATGAAGGTGATCTTTAATGGATATGGTGTGAATTCCGTTGTGCTTTGATGTTGTTGCTCGATCATCTTTCTCTATGTTTGGGTTGTTTTCTTGTCTAGTTGTCAGTGTGTCGCTACCTTTGGTTTTTATATAGTTTTCCTGAAATAGTATGTCCTCTTTTTCTAATCCCTCCCCTAGCTTTAGTTTTAATTTAATCTCCATGCTATCCAAATCCGGTACGGTGACCAGAATGCTAAGCGTGCGTGGTAGCTGACGGGAGCGCTCCCTGACGATATCCCATTGCCCTTGAGTCGGTACCACCCCATAGCTTTCGTAGTCATCTGGCTCTTGCAGCAACATCTCCACCGTCACGCCCTTGAACACCAGTTCCAAGCCATTCTGTTCCTCTTCCATGGAGTCGTAGGGCAGTACCTGGCCTAGCTCATCGCGAACGCCATATCGGCAGCGGGTCACCCAGCAGGAGACGGCGAAGGCGACCAGGATGTTGAGTCCAGGCCCAAGGATGAGTTTCAAAACGGAGGTAACCACCCCGTTGGCAACACCCGCGAAAAGAGCGACAGGTGCGCTAATGGGCCCAACAGCGACAGCTACGACAATGACCAAGGCGACGACACCGTTGGCAACATCGATATTGCCGGCGGTCCTGTGTTTATTCTGAATACTCTCCGGCAGGCCCAACAAGGCCGCCCGATGGGCGTTGGCACGTTTGTCAAGACCATCCGCGATACTGAGTACCCCTATGATGGCGTCGCCTGGCAGCCTGAGGATCTGCAGGCGCCGGACGAGCGATGCCAGGGCGCCGTCGGTACTGGCCAAAAGAGTGGCAGCGAATTGCAAGGTGTCGACCGAGGCAATGATGAGTTTTGTCAATGCAAGCGTTACCTGGATGCCGTCTGCGTCGCCAGAGGAAAATTCGCTGTTGAGGATGCTGAAGTTGTTGTAGTAGATCAGTAGCAGTTGAACCCTCGTGGACGTATTCCTGAGGCCTGCAACGGCGGGGTGATTGGTGCCGCCGATGCCCTGTGCAATGTAGCTGCCTAGATCGCGCGCATTTTGCCGATCGTTCCAGTTGCTTTTGGCAATATCGTCTTCGTCGAAGTCATCGGTAGTGGTGTTGAAGCGCTCCAGGAAGTCCGGGGCGGTCGTATCGATGGGGATGACCACGGTGATTTGATGGTCATTCTCGATATGGGTGACGGAGAAGTTGCCTCCCACGCCGTCGTCCTCGTGGAACTGCAGAGCACCGGAGGCGTCGGGGTTGGCCTTGCCTTTGGGATAGAGTTGGCGCGTCAGCGTGTCCAGCCAGTCGTGGAAGTCCTTGCGGCCGACGGAAACGCTCGCCAGCACTGGCAGGTGGAGGTACTGGGCAGGGTCATTGGCGTCCTGTGACGCCTGGATCTGCTGCACGTCGTAGCTGCCGGTAATGATCAACTGCTGATAGCGGTTGAAACTTTCCAGCGCCTTGACGGATGGGAGGTCTGCCGCGTCGATCGCGTTGTTGTTGCTGTTGATATTTGTTGTACCACCATCGTTGCCGGCGTCCGCGTCAGCGGTAGAATTTGGGTCCGGTGGCGTGTCGGGAATGACCTTGGAGGCGTCCTGTAGCGCCTGGGCGTAGAGACTGTTGCCCATGGTGGCGATGAGTCCGGCCATGGTGGTGTCGTAGCGAAACTCACGCTCGCCATGCAGCAGCTCACGATACTGCTCCCGCCATGTGAGCAAGACCCTGGGCGGTACGTAGGCTTTGGCCGGTAGCGCCTGGCGAACGGTAATGGCGTCGTCGATCAAGCGACGCTGGTTGGAGAACATGGCCTTCATCAGCAATGAATCAGTTGAGTCGATGGCGCTGGCTAGCCTGTCCCACAACCATTTGCTGGCATCACTCAGAATGCCGCCCAGCAGTGCGTTGGAGAGTACTCCGCTCAGTCCCAGCCCGGGTGCATAGACATCGTCGGAGTAGCGTACTGTGACGCGATCAAGGTGTGCCTCGACCCACAGGGAGTAGTCCTCATCAAAGGCCCGTACCAGCTGATTGATCCGCTCCACCAGCGCTTTGTACTTCGCCTTGAAGTCTTCAAGCTCGGGGTTAATGCGTTTCCCTGTCTCGGGATCTACGGGAGCGTCCGGCAAGGTATAGTAGTCCGCTAGCTCCTTGTTGTAGGCGGAGATAAGTTGCTCGGGTTCCTGGGTCAGCAGTTCGATGCTCCTCCTTTCTGCATCGATCTGACGCTGCAGGTCGCGCCTTTCAATACGTAGTGTTTCGATCCGCTGTCTATCTAGCCAGTTGGGATCGCCGTCGGAGCGTATCGCTTCGATCTGCCGATCTATCTGATTTATCCGTTGCTGCTTGGAGTCGATGGTCGGTTGGCTGGCCTCTTCAATCCGCTGGTTCATGGGGGCCTGGGCAATCTGCCGCTGTATTCGGTAATTTTCCTCGAAGATCTCGATGGCCTTGTAGCACAGCAGGTTGCGCCGATTCAGGTAACCCTGGGGGTCATGCTGCTGAAGAAACTCCTCGAGCAGCTCCAATGGTCGTTGGCGGTAGGCGTTGAGTTCGTTGATCAGGCCGACTTCATCATGCACCGCCAGTACCAGACTCTTGTCCTTTAATTGCTGCGAGGCGGCGCGAAGACGCTGTCCCATGGCTTGGCGCAGTTCCTCGCGGGTGAATAGTTGGCGATTGTTCTGATCGGGCCAGAAGAAGGCCTCCATGCCGGCGGCATTGTCGCTGTACTCGGCGACCAGCGAGAGCTCCTCGGCGCTGAAAGCGAAGGGCTGCTGGGTCTTGTTGTCGCGCCAGGCGGCGACGTCGAAGCGCTGCATGGCCACGTCGCGCAGGCGCCGACCGTCACTGTGGGAGGCGGTGCGCAGGTGGTTGAGAAAGGTGATGGGAAGCGCGTGCTCGCTGTACAGGTAGTAGATGTTGGTGGCGGTGTCGACGCTGTCCAGGGCGATGGTCGAAGCGCTGACCGTCTTGAAGCGCCGTTCCTCGTCGTTCAGCCCGCAGGCGAATTCGGGTTGTTCCGGGGAGGGGGGCGCCTCGCCGACGGAATACTGGTAGAACATGCCATCAGTCGTGACCACATAGGCATACCAGTTGTGGTTGACGCGATCCCCGGTGGTGCCGGCGTCGCTGGTATTGCGAGTGTTCTCGTCGTCGAGCAGATAGAAGTAGCCGGGTCTGAGCTGGCGCAGGATATATTTGCTGACCTGGCTACCGGTGGTGTCGCCCAGATAGCTGCGTACGGGTTCTCCCAGCGTGCGTGGTGACGTCCCCTGGTCGGTCACGGCCTGGTTGAGCCGGATATCGGTGAACTCCGTTACCCTGTCCGTCGGTAACTCGGTGAAGCCGGAGGTCAACGAGGTGCGCTCACACACAGTCAAGCGCACCGGCAGGATGGGGAGACCCACTCTCTCGCACAGAGGGCACTGTCCTGATTGCACGCCGGGTAGATCGATGCAGGCGTCATCAATCCGCTTGAGCAGGTCTGGATTGACCATGAGCCGTATTCCTCGTCCAGGTTGAGATCTCGTTCCACTCGGCAACCGGCAGGGCGGCGGTCAGATCGCCGTAGCGCTGGCTCGGACCGATGCTTTCCAACAGGCGCTGCATGAAGGGGTGTCGGTGAAAGTCATCCCCCACGTGGAGACCATGCAGGACAAACCTTTGCTGGTCGGCAGGCGTGTGGAGTCCATGCCGTTCAGCCGTACGCATCAGCGCGTTGATACGCTCTGGTGATGCCTCCGCTGCACTGTCAGGCTCAAGCGAGCGCCACTTGTCGATCAGGTGGTTGATGGTGCCGCTGCGTTTGAGCGAGGCCCATTGTTCCGGTGACAAGGTGAAGGGCGCTGGAGGCGGCTCCCGGGGAATCTCCATTTCACGCAGGACCTGCTGGTGGTCGAAATAGAACCAGCCGGTGAAGGGGTGCAATAGCAGGGTTTTCTGACCGGGTTCCAGCAGAAAGGCGAGCAGCTCCATCACCCTTGGATCGAAAAAACGCAGAAGGCATGTCTTGCCTTCGGGACTGGTCGCCGTCAGTTGGCGTTCGATCCACCGACTCAGGGAGATCGACAGGACCGACGAGGTGACCAAGGCGCAAAACCCGCTTGGCTCCGTGCGCTTGCTTGGCAGGCTGCTACGTTGCTGCGCTACCAGCTCGGGGATGTCGACGTCCCGCACCTCCAGCGGTTTGAGGTAGAGCCGCCGCCATGGAGGCAGGTCGATAAAGGGGTTGGCGATGATGCGAAACTGCCTGGTCGCCAGTTCCAGTTCGTCGCAGGAAAGTTGCCAGCGCTCGTCCTGGGAAGGATCGATCAGTGCGTAGAGCCTGGAGGTGCTGGCCTGCAGACGAAGGCGCTGGAGTGTGTTGTCAGTTGAGCTTGCCGGTTCGCTCGACATCAGTTGCCCTCCACGATGCCGCCGCCGTCCTTGCTGGCCTGGCCGTTGCTGCGTGGGCAGATTTTCGGCGCGAAGTCCGGCAGGTAGGGAAGCGCGGGATCCAGCGATGAAGGCCCGGCCAAGCTGTGCGTGGTGGCCTTGAGGCTGACAAGACCCGGGCCGTGGATCTGGATATCGCCGTCCTTGATGCGCAGGACGCCTCCGCCGCTGATGAACTCAATGCCCTGGGCAGCCTCGATACGCACCTTGCCCTCGGTGGAGGTGATGGAGAGGGTCTTTTCCGCGCTCAGCGCCATCTGGTCGCTCTGGGCCTGCACCTCTACCTTGCCTCGGGCGGCGAACAGCTTGATGCCGGCTCGTTGCACGAACAGCGACAGGCGCTCGCGGATAGTGGCCACCAGGCTGCGTCCGCTGGCCAGGTTGATGTCTTCGCCACAACTGGCGCTGAACGATTCGTGCTGGGCGAGGTGTGTCGATGCGGGCGTACTCAAGACGATGCCGGCCGGTGAGGCAAGATGCAGCCAGGGTTGCTTGAGACAGGATGCCTGTCCGGTGCCTGCCTGGCTGCCGGCCTCGGCGGTGGACTGCTCGTCGCTGTCGGCGGCACTACTGTTTGGCTCGCCGTAGATCTGCCGGGTGTCCTCGGCGGCCTGCTTGAGGTCGAGGCGAGTCTCCAGCACATCGGCGCCGTGTTCCATGGCGCTCTTGCTCAGGCGATCGGACAGGTGCCAGGCGCTGGACAGTTCCTGATGGATGGGCCCTGTCGCAAGCTGGTCGCCTGCAGCCCCCAGCTGCCCCCAACTGGTCAGCAACAGCCCCTGATTCGAGCGGATTGCGCCATAGGCATCGCTACGCAGTTCGAAGCCGGTGCCACGAAAGTCCCCGCGGGTGTTGCCGTGCTGATGTATCAGGTAGCCCAGATTGAGCTGGCTCTTGGCGTGTTCCGAGTTGAGGCGGATACGCTCCTGGTCGGTGGCGTCGTCAAACACCAGTTCGTTGTAGTTGCTGCCTCGGTAGGTCTTTGACTTGATGCCCGAAAGCAGGCCGTTGGAATGCCACTCGGGTTGTGCATCACCGTTGTAGACTCGGCCGGTAATGAGGGGACGATCCGGATCGCCCTCGAGGAAGTCGACGATGACCTCCTGGCCGATGCGTGGCACGAACACGGACCCCCAGCCGGCGCAGGCATTGGCTTCGGACACCCGTAACCAGCAACTCGAGCGATCGTCGTGCTGTCCGTTGCGATCCCAATGGAACTGCACCTTGACGCGGTTGAGGCGGTCGGTATGGATCTCTTCGCCTTCGGGGCCGACGACGATGGCAGTGTGGGGGCCGCCGACAACAGGGCGTGGATGATCCAGTGTGGATCGAAAGGGCACGACGGTGCGCTGCGACTCGAAGTCAACCAGGTAGTGGCCGGTGCCGGCACGTTGGTAGTCGTCTTGGTGAGGGCTCTCGTCCTGCAGACCGTGGGCGCTTCTTGCCTGATCCAGGGCTTGCTGCAGGCTGCCCGGCAGGGTGCTGAGGTGGGCGGATACCGGCAGGGCGTTCTCGGCCTGGATATTGAGGTCGAGCACGACGAATTCACGCTCGCTGGCATCGCCGTGCAGGTGACGTTCGTGTTGTTCCAGCGAGAAGATATGGCCAGCCTGCAACTGTCGGGTGCCGCCGGCGCCTCGAAAACGCTTGGCCAGGGATTCCACTGCCTGCAGGCGGTTGTCCACCAGGGTACGGCCGCGATCGAAGGTATCGTAGTAGTAGGCCCCGGGATAGTCGTAGAACTCCTGGGGACTGAGATTTCCCTGGTCGGGCAGGGTATCCAGTGCGTATTGGCGGGGCCGTGATGGTTGCCGGTAGTCGCAGGTGCCGATGGTCATGCGGGTCGGTTGCTGGTGACGGATACCTCCCCACTGAGTGATGCTGTCCTGGTGCTCCGTGGCGGCTTGACGGTGATAGCGAATCGCCCTGGGGGAGACCGCCGGACAGACGGTGAGGTCGTCGGTGATCACCATGCGATGCCCTGGATAGCGGCCCTGATCGGCGCTGTGTTCGAAGAAGTAGTAGAGGCCTTCCTGCTGCATCAGCCGGCTGATGAAGTGGAAGTCACTTTCGCGGTACTGAACACAATAGCTGCGGGCCGCATACGGGCGTTGGCTGCGGATGAGCCAGCGTCCGTTGGCCACGTCGTAAGCCGAGAATACCGTTTCCAGAATATCCAGCACGTTCATGTCCTGGAAAATGCGGCTGTCCTGACCGAGTTGCAGGAGCGACAGCCAGGGCACTATCCCGAGCTGGTAATAGAAGACTCCACCATCCTCTCCCAGTAGTGCTGCCGTATCGACGAAGCCTGATCGTCGTTGATAGCTGCCGTCTGCCTGGCGAATGTCGAGCTCGGCCGGCATTGCCAGCAGGTGCCTGAGCTCGATATCTCCGTGTTGGCAAATGCAGTCGAGGGTGTAGCGGAAGGGGTGGGACATTCGCTCATTGCCCACCAGTCGATGGGGAATCAGCGGATGCTTGCCGACGCTGAGTTTCAGCAGTCGTTCGTCCTGCGTGAGTTCCGTATCGAACAGTGATCCCAGCCAGCGGCCCGAGCCATTCTCCATTGCTTTGCGCTCCCTGTGCGTGTCCATGCCCACGCTTCCGCCAGAACGTGTCCGGGAACGCTCTTCAGGTGTGTCGAACTTCGGGTCGGACTTGTACGGGGCGAGCGACGGCGAACCGTTATCTATTTGTTACGGCTACATTAGGCATCATCGGTTGTCTGGGGGAATCGGTGATATGGATGGATGAATGGAAGCGGTGGATTTGTAAGAAGATCAGTACAAACTAACCGGGAGTGACGAAGGGGCTCGCTCGGTATGTCTGGCGGGGACGTGGCGGCTCAAGGCGGGGCGCTGCGTTGGCGCAGATGAGGAGAGCCGCTGACGAGAGAGGCTCCCCCGTGGCCAGGATATCGTCCACGGGGGAGAGAATGATCGACCCTTCAAGGCCAGTAGTGGCTGCCCACATCGGGCACGCTGCCTGGCCATCAATCGAGCAAGCCTGGCTGGGTCGGGGCGCTACAACTCGTTGAAGTAACAGTGATGCCGGGTCTCGCAACGGGACACTCGGTACTCCAGCGCCTGCTCCTGAATATCTCTTGCCACCCGCTGTATCTCGAGGATCGGACTGCCTTCGGCGATTTCCAGGTGGTGGGCTTCGTCCTTGCCCGCCGCCACTGCGAACAGGCGTTCCTCGGCGTGGCTGACGTTGCAGCCGAAACGCTGCTGATACAGCTGATAAAGGGTGTTTGGCAGGGTCTCCGGCAGGCTTTCCAGCGTCGGAAAGCGTGTCGCCGCGACCACCACGTCCTCGAGCAGGGCGGGGCGTTCGTCGAGCTCCCTGACGCGGCGAATATGGATGACGTCGTCTGCGTCCTCCAATCCCAGCACCTCCATTTCCTCTTCGTTGGCCGGACGCCTTTCGCGCACCAGGATGCGCGACGTCGGTAGCGAGCGGGTGCCATCGAGTCGGGTCAGGTGGAAGAAGCGAAACAGCGAGCTGTCCTGATCGTGGGTGGCGACCACGGTGCCCTTTCCCTGGTAGCGGATCACCACGTTGTCGCTAGCCAGGGAGTCCAGCGCCTTTCTCAGGGTGCCGACACTGACCTGATACTCCTTGGCTAACGCCGACTCGCTGGGGATAAAGGTGCCGGGTGCCCACTCTCCCGAGACGATGCGCTGAAGCAGCACCTCCTTGATCTGCTGGTAGAGCGGTCGGTAGCTGAGGCTTGGCTGATCCATGCGGGTTCCTTCTTTGCGTTGGGCGAGGCCCGTTTCTTCGCCGCCAGTATAGCTCGAGGGAAATCTAGTTGATACTTGACTAACCTATATCCTATGTCCTATACATGAGTTGTGAGGGCAGCAAGCGACACCTGCCCAGGGCCAACCGGCGATATCACAACGTCAACAACATTCGTTCAGGAGAGGGGCAGCATGAGCATCGATTTCGTAGTGCACGATGCCGACGACAGTGTCGGGGTCGTGGTGGTCGAAGGCGTCGAGGCGGGGCAGACCCTGACAGGCTGGGTCATGCATCAGGACCAGACGGTCACCTTCGAGGTGAGCGACGCCATTCCCATCGGTCACAAGCTGGCCATTCGTGACCTCGATGAGGGCGACACCGTGATGAAGTACGGCGTCGATATCGGTCGCGTCGTCCAGCCGATCAAGCAGGGCGAGCACCTGCACGTACACAACGTCAAGACAAAGAGGTGGTAAGCATGGAAATCAAGGGTCGCAAGTTCCAGGGGTATCGGCGTGAAAACGGCCGTGTAGGGGTCCGTAATCACGTGATCGTGCTGCCGGTGGACGACATTTCCAATGCTGCCGCCGAAGCGGTTGCCAACAACATCAAGGGCGCACTGGCGCTGCCGCATCCCTACGGCCGCCTGCAGTTCGGCGCCGATCTTGACCTGCACTTCCGCACGCTGATCGGCACCGGCTGCAATCCCAACGTGGCGGCGGTGGTGGTGATCGGTATCGAGCCAGGCTGGACCAACAAGGTGGTGGACGGCATCAAGGCCACCGGCAAGCCGGTCGAAGGCTTCTGGATCGAGCAGAATGGTGATCACAACACCATCTGTGCCGCCTCCAAGAAGGCCAAGGAATTCGTCCAGTACGCCAGCGAGATCCAGCGCGAGGAGTGCGACGTCAGCGAACTGTGGGTGTCCACCAAGTGCGGCGAGTCGGACACCACCTCCGGCTGCGGCGCCAACCCCACCGTGGGCGACGCCTTCGACAAGCTGTACGACGCCGGCTGCACCCTGGTATTCGGCGAGACCTCAGAGCTGACCGGCGGGGAACACCTGGTGGCCGAGCGCTGCGCCACCCCCGAGGTGCGCGAACAGTTCCAGGCGATGTTCGATCGCTACAGCGACATGATCGACCGCCACAAGACCAGCGACCTGTCCGAGTCCCAGCCGACCAAGGGCAACATCGAAGGTGGCCTGACCACCATCGAGGAGAAGGCGCTGGGCAACATCCAGAAGATCGGCCGTCGCTGCAAGGTGGATGGCGTACTGGACAAGGCCGAAACGCCGGACAAGCCGGGCCTGTGGTTCATGGACTCGTCTTCCGCCGCCGCCGAGATGGTGACCCTGTGCGCCGCCGCCGGCTACGTGGTGCACTTCTTCCCGACGGGGCAGGGCAACGTCATCGGCAACCCGATCCTGCCGGTGGTGAAGATCTGCGCCAACCCGCGCACCGTGCGCACCATGAGCGAGCACATCGACGTCGATGTGTCCTCGATCCTCAAGCGCGAGATCAACATGGAAGAGGCCGGTGATCAGCTGCTTGAAATGATGCTGCGCACCGCCAATGGCCGCAATACCGCCGCCGAGGCGCTGGGGCATCGGGAGTTTGTGCTGACCCGTCTGTACGAAAGCGCCTAAGCCAACGCCCGAGGCGGCGATCTGGCAAAAAAACCGGCTCCTCCCGCCGTTCGTCGGGAGGGGCAGGCCGTTGTAGTAAAGAAGGTTGTGCAAGAACGGCGAGCAATGAAAGCGAGTTGCTCGTAGCGAAGATCCTGACCACCCCATAACGACAACATCAGGAGTAACGTCATGCGCCTTTCCCACACCCTGACCCTGACCGCGATGCTGGCGGCGTCAACCCTTGTGGCCCCGCTGGCCCTCGCCGACGCCGAGGACTTTCCCGCCAAGGACGTGCAGTACGTGATCCCCTTCGGTCCGGGCGGCGAGTCCGATATCAGTGCCCGACTGCAGCAGAAGTACTTCGAGGAGATCACCGGCCAGCAGCTGATCATCCAGTACATGCCCGGTGGCGGCGGCGCGGTGGGCTGGTCCCAGCTCAACGACATGACCGCCGATGGCCATACCATCATGGGCTCCAATCTGCCCCATATCGTGCTCAAGCCGATGGGCAAGGATGCCGGTTTTGCCACCGAGGACGTCAACAACTTCTACTTCTTCCACTACTCGCCGGACGCCATCCTGGTCCGCGAGGACAGCCCCTACCAGACCCTGGAAGATCTGGTCGAGGCGGCGCGCCAGGCGCCCGGTGTGGTGACCTTCTCCGGTAGCGGCACCTACAGTGCCAATGACGTGGCCAATACGCGCTTCCAGCAGTTGGCCGACGTCACCACTACCTACATCCCTTTCAAGGGCACCGGCGCGGCGGTCACCGCTCTGCTGGGTGGCCAGGTCCAGGCCGAGTGGGGCTATACCACCGTGGCCGCCAACCATCAGGACAAGGTGCGCATGCTGGCGGTGGCCGCCGAGGAGCGCCATCCGCTGTTCCCCGACGTGCCGACCTTCCAGGAACTCGGCTATGACATGGTGGGCGGCGCCTATCGTGGCATGGCGGTGCCCAGCGAGACGCCGGCAGACGTTCAGGCGCGGTTGTCCGAGATCTTCGATCAGATCAACCAGAATCCCCAGTTCCGCCAGGAGATGGAGGATCTGGGCTTCGTGTTGATGGACGTCGGCAATGATGACGTTGCCGACTTTCTGGCCGAACAGAGCCAGCAGTATGAGACCAGCGCGCGAGAACTCGGCCTGATCGACTGAGGTCAACGCCATGGATCTTATCGTTCACGCGCTCGGCGCTCTGTCGCCGCTCAATCTTGCGCTGGCCCTGCTCGGGGTAACGGCGGGCATCGTCATCGGTGCCCTGCCGGGGCTTTCCGCCACCATGGCGGTGGCGGTGCTGGTCCCGGTGACCTTCGGCATGGCGCCGGAGTCGGCCCTGATCATGCTCGGCGCCATCTATACCGGGGCCATCTACGGCGGCTCCTACTCGGCGATACTGGTCAATACGCCGGGGACGCCCTCGGCCATCGCCACCACCTTCGACGGCTATCCCATGGCCCGCCGCGGTGACGGTGATCTGGCCGTCACCCTGTCGACCATCGCCTCGGTGGTCGGTGGGCTGGTCGGGGTGCTGGCGCTGCTGCTGCTGGCGCCGCTGCTGGCCCAGGTCGCGCTCAGCTTCGGGCCGGTGGAGTACTTCTGGCTGGCGATCTTCGGGCTGACGCTGATCTCGGCGCTGTCCGAGGACTCGACCCTCAAGGGGTTCATGGGGGCGGGCTTCGGCCTGTTGCTGTCCACCGTGGGCGTCGCGGTGATCGGCGGCGATATCCGCTACACCTACGGCTCGCCGGTGCTGCTTGGTGGCATCGAGACGGTCTCGGCACTGATCGGCCTGTACTGCATTCCGGTGCTGATCGATCTGGTGGCAACACCCGCCGCTCACCTCAAGGTGGATGGCGTGTCGCGCGGGGTGCGCTTTCGCGAGGGCATGGCGATCGCCATCAAGGGCAAGCTGAACCTGCTGCGCTCGGCGACCATCGGCACCGGTGTCGCCATCCTGCCCGGGGCGGGCGGCTCGATTGCAAGCCTGGTGTCCTATTCGGAGGCACGCCGGGTGGCCGACGAACCGGCGAGCTTCGGCAAGGGCAATCCTCAGGGGGTGCTGGCGACCGAGGCCGCCAACAATGCCACCGTGGGCGGCGGCTTCATTCCGACCCTGGTGCTGGGCATCCCGGGCACGCCGCCGGATGCAGTGATCCTCGGGGCCTTGCTGGTGCAGGGCTTTCGTACCGGACCGGAGCTCTTCACCACCAACGCCGGTATCACCTACACCTTCGTCGCCGGGCTGTTTCTGGCCACCTGCCTGCTGCTGCCGCTGGGTCTGTTGATCGGGCGCTACGCCTTCAAGTCGATCATCTCCATTCCCAAGGCGCTGCTGGTACCGACCATCGCCTTCATGACGGTGATCGGCACCTACGCCATCCGCAACAGCGCCAGCGACGTGGTGATCATGCTGTGCCTGGGGGTGCTGGGCTGGGTGCTCAATCGCTACGGCTTTCGGCCCTCGCCCATCGTGCTGGGGCTGATCCTCGGACCCATCGCCGAGCAGGGCTTCGTCCAGGGCTTCCTGATGGGGCGGGCCAGCGGATCGCTGTTCGCTACCTTCTTCGGTGGTCCGATCAGCCTGACGATCATTGCGTTGTCGTTGCTGAGCGTCTTCTACCCGATGGTCAAGGCACGGCGTGAGGCAAGACGTCAGGACAAGACGATCAATGGGGAGGCGTCGCCATGAGCGCTGTTCACAACAGAAGCACTGGTCACGACACGAGCACTGGCCACAACGCCAGCGCTGCCAGCAAGAAGAAGCACGCCATCCAGGCCTCCTGCTCCCGAGCAAGCGAGTATCTGCTGCCGACGCTATTCGTCGCCGGCGCCGCTCTATGCCTGTGGGAGACCCGTGAGATGAGTCAGCTCGGGGCGGTATTTCCTGCGGTGATCTCGCTGGTGGTGATCGCCGCGGGGCTGCTGCGCCTGGGGCAGCTTGGGCTGCGCGGGGTGGTGGCCAACCATGAGCGGGGCTCTGATTCGAGTTCTGATCCAAGTTCTGATCCGAGTGCGGGCTCGACCCCTCGTCGCCTGGCGCTGGTCGGAATCATGCTGGCCTGGGCCCTGGCGCTGCCCTGGCTCGGCTTCCTGTTGACCGGCCTTGCAAGCTTCGTCGGGCTGATGGTGGTGGCGCAGTACCGGCGCTGGCATCCACGTCGCCTGGCCGGACACCTGGCAACCGGCGCCGTGCTGGTGGCCTTCTTCTATGCCCTGTTTGCGCTGGTACTCAATGTTCCGCTGCCCGCGGGTCGCTGGTTCACGCTGTGAGGTCGATTCGACGCCATTATCGAGGGAGTAAAACGATGGCCAGGATAGTTATCTCGGAATTCATGGACGAGCAGGCGGTGGCCTGGCTCGGTGAGCACCACGAAGTGCTGTGTGACACCCGTCTGGTCGAGGATCGAGGACGCCTTCTGGACGCGGTGGCCGACGCCGATGCGCTGATCGTGCGCAATCGGACCCAGGTCGATAGCGAACTGCTGACAAGGGCGCCGCGCCTCAAGGTGGTGGGGCGTCTTGGTGTCGGACTCGACAATATCGACCTCGGAGCCTGCGCCGAGCGCGACGTCGAGGTCAAGCCGGCCCAGGGTGGCAACGCCGGCTCGGTGGCCGAGTACGTGATCGCCGGGGCGCTGATGCTGCGCCGAGGTTCCTACGCCTCGACCCCGGCCATGCTGGCAGGGGAGTGGCCCCGCCAGGCGCTGATGGGGCGTGAGGTCAGCGGCGCGAGGTTGGGTCTGGTGGGCTTTGGTGCCATCGCCCAGGTCACCGCCGGGCTCGCCCGGGCCCTCGGTATGGAGGTGCTGGCGTTCGATCCCCACCTGCCGGCCGAGTCTGCGGCCTGGGGCCAGACCCAGCGCTGCGAGAAGCTGGAAGTGCTGCTGTCCGAGGCCGACGTGGTCAGTCTCCACGTGCCGCTCAATGACCAGACCCGACACCTGTTGGACGCCGATCGCCTGGCCGTCATGAAGCCCGGCGCAGTGGTCATCAACGCCGCCCGCGGTGGGGTGGTGGACGAGCCGGCACTGGCCGAGGCGCTCACCAGTGGACGCCTGGCGGGGGCCATGCTCGATGTGTTCGAACAGGAGCCACTTGGCGCAGGCTCGGTGCTCGAAGGGGTGCCCCATCTGGTACTGACCCCGCATATCGCCGGGGTGACCGAGGAGTCCAACGCGCGTATCAGCCAGATGACCGCCGAGAACGTGGTTGCGGTACTGACGCCGGAGGGGGTGGCATGAGCCAGACGACAACACTTGCCCGCGAACAGGCGCGGGAACTCGCCATGGAGGCGATGCGTGCCAGAGGCTTCCCCGAGCGCGAGGCCGCCATCACGGTGGAGGCGCTGCTCGACGCCGAGCGTGACGGTCTGCCGTCCCATGGGCTCTCGCGCCTACCGTTCTATCTGGACCAGGCCGCCAGCGGCAAGGTCAACGCCGGCGCCATACCCAGGGCCGAAGCCGATGGCGCGGTGGTGCGGGTCGACGCCGACCATGGATTGGCCTTTCCGGCCATCGCCAGCGGGCTGGACGCCGGCTTCGAGGTGGCGCGGCAGCAGGGGCTATGCGCGATTTCCATCGGACGCTCTCACCACTTTGGGGTGGCCGGTGCACCGGTGGAGCGAGCGGCTCGGGAGGGCTTTATGGCGCTGGCATTCAGCAATGCGCCGTCGGCCATGGCGCCCTGGGGTGGTCACAAGCCGCTCTACGGCACCAACCCCATCGCCTTCGCCTGTCCGCGACCCGAGGGCGAACCCATGCTGCTGGACCTGTCATTGTCCAAGGTGGCCAGGGGCAAGGTGATGCTGGCGCGCAAGGCCGGCAAGCCGATCCCCGAGGGCTGGGCGGTGGGGCCGGATGGGGCGCCTACCACCGATCCAGAGACCGCCATCCAGGGCAGCATGGTGCCGGCAGGAGACGCCAAGGGGGCGGCGCTGGCGATGATGGTGGAGCTGTTGTGCGCGGGGCTTTCCGGTAGTCGCTTCGGTTTCGAGGCGGGGTCTTTCTTCGAGGCGCAGGGAGAGCCACCCGGGGTCGGTCATTTGATGCTGCTGTTCGACGTCGATCGCTTCGCGCCCGATGTGCTCGCGCGCTGTGAAGTGCTGTTCGCCGCGATGCTCGAGCAGCCGGGCGTGCGCCTGCCCGGCGACCGGCGCCACCAGCTGCGACGCCAGAGCCATGATCGGTTGGCGCTGCCGACGGCGGTGGTGGATGACCTGACGGCCATTGCGACTTCCTAGCAGTGCGGCTTCCTGGATAGCGTTCGCGGATACAGTTCGCGGATAGCGCCTAGAACGACTTTCCCGAATAGCTTTGCTGAATGGCTTTATCAGCCAGCTCAGCCGGCCTACTGGCCGATTCCGGCAAGTGGCGGCGCCGTCGATCCCCGTAGCTGGACGCTGGCATCCAGGTGCAGGTCGCTGGGCCGTTCGCGATGGCGAATCCACGTCATCAGGGCGTCGGCGGCATGCACTCCGATGTCACTGGCGGGCACCGAGACGGTGGTCAGCGATGGCGACATGTAGGCCGCCTGGGGCAGATCGTCGAAGCCGGTGATCGACAGTTCCCTAGGCAGGTCGAGCCCGCGTCGCTGGGCCTCGAGCAGGGCGCCGAAGGCCAGGGTGTCATTGCCGCAAAGCAGCGCCGTGGGCGGGGAGGACATCTCCAGCAGTCTGGCGCAGGCGTCGGCGCCCTCGGCGACACCGTACTCCACCACCTCGACGTCCGGCGCCGGGCAACCGGCAGCGGTAATCGCATCGCTGAACCCCTCGAAGCGGGCCCGGGCACGGTCATTGTGTTCATAGGGTGCGGTGACGATGGCGAGGCGGCGGTGGCCCAGGTCGATCAGGTGGCTCGCCAGCTGTCTGGCGGCGCCGCGATTGTCGAAGCCGATACAGGGGGCTTCGGCCTTGTCATGGGTCTGCCAGCTGGTGAGGAAGGGCAGTTGACGCTGGTGAAGCAGACGGTAGGCGTCGGCAAGGTGTTCATGGCCGATCAACACGACGCCGTCCACGCCATGCTGGACCAGCGTCCGCAACGCCTGCAGTTCGTCCTCGAGGTCGTAGCGGTAGGTGGCCAGCAGCAGACGACAGTCATGCTCCTTGAGGCGCCGCTCCAGGCTGTTGGCCATGGTGCCGAAGATCGGGTTGTCGAGGGTCGGTACCAGCAGACCGATGGCGCCGATGCGGCGCGAGGCCAGTGCACGGGCCGAACCATCCGGCACGTAGCCGAGGCGGCCGACGGCAGCCTCCACTTTCTTTCGCAGGCGGTCGCTGACGTGGGGTGCGCCGTTGAGCACCCGCGAGACAGACGCCGTCGAGACCCCGGCCTCCCGGGCCACATCTTCCAGCAACGCTCTGGTGGGACGATCGTTCATCTGGCCTCTCCTGGGTGGCGCCACCGGTGTGATCCGATCGGCGCCACGGTTGCGGCTAAAGTCGAAGGTCCTTTACAGGATTCTGGCTGGACAAGTCCTATAGAGGAATCTACCTTGAATGGTGCGCCATGTAAGCGCTTACAATTATAGCAGCAGACAGCGTTGATCGTAGTTCACTGCTGCATTTTTGCCTCGTTAGCCTGACCACGGCTTCGAGCGGAGCCGGTCCAGGCTCAGCAAGATCGACAACGACGCGTACCACCAAATACAACGAGAGTCGGGAGTCGCCACCCATGTCCAGGTCGTCTTCGTCCTCAGCCAAGTTGATGTTATGGCTGTCGATATGTCTGTTCGCCGCCTTTTTCGTCAACGTCGCCATCCAGCGCTATGTACCGGGAATGTGGGCGCTGGAAGCCGCCTACGAGGCGGTGCTGTTGACGCTCGCTACCGCCTTCTTCGTCTCTGCCTGCCTCAAGTTCGAGGGCAAGGCGCCGTCTGGCGCCGAGCCGGGCACGCCAACCACACAACAAGGACAATGACCATGCGAGATTTCATCACCAATGACAGCGGTGCTCCCAGCCAGCCGGAAAGACGGCTGTTCATGGGCACCGTGGCGAAGTTCGGTTTTACCGCCGCGGTGGTCGGTGCGGTCGGCGGTGCGTTGTTCTCGGAAAGCGCCATGGCGGCCACCGCCAAGGAAGAGTCCGAGCGAGAGAACGCGGCCGAGAGCACCATCGTGCTCGCCACCGGCTATACCCTGGGCGCCTCGCGGGCCTATCCGATCATGCAGCTCAACTTCAAGGAGAACCTGCAGAACTTCTCCGGCGGTCGGCTCTACGTGAAGCTGGCGCCCGGTGGTCAGCTCGCCACCGGCGGGGCGCTGATCTCGATGGTCCAGAACGGTTCCATCGCCATCGCCCAGCATTCGCTGTCCAACCTGTCGTCCTTCGCCCCGGAAGCCGACCTGGTGAACATTCCCTACTGGTGTGGCGAGAACCAGCGTCTGATCAATCTGGTGACCTCGGACGCCTGGCGCGACACCGTTCACCACAAGGTCGAGGAGCGCGGCTTCAAGGTGCTGTCCTATATCTGCATCGACCCGAGGACCGTCGCCGTGCGCGAGGGGCTGCTCGATGGCCCGGTGCGGGTCCCCGATGACATCTCCGGCATCAAGTTCCGGGTGCCGTCCTCGCAGATCCTGCAGCAGGTCTATCGACTGGCCGGTGCCAACCCGACGCCGGTGGCCTGGGGCGAGACCTCGTCGGCGATCAAGCAGGGCGTGGCCGATGCCCTCGACCCCAGTGTCCAGGCCCTGCTGGTGTTCGGCTTCACCGACGTGCTGTCGAGCATCTCCACCATCCAGTCGGTGCCGGATGCCCAAGTCTACACCTGCAACAAGGCCTGGTTCGACAGCCTGGATGGCGCGCTTCAGGACGCTGTCATGCAGGCGTCTGATGTCACCTTCCGCGAAAACCTCGCCAAGGTCCCGGCGGCGCGAGCCTACGCCCATGACCAGATGCGCCTGGCCGGCGTCGAGGTCTACTCCCTGAGCGACGAGGAAAAGGCCCAGTGGGTCGAGCGTTGCGGCCATCAGCTGCCCGCCTGGGACGAGACCAAGCGTGAACTGGCGGGGTCGCTGGAGGCATTCGACAAACTGCTGGCCGCCACGGAGGTGCAAAATGGCTATTTCGTCGACAGCAACGCCTAAGGACACGCGCTGGCGCGCCCTGCGCCTGCGCTGTGACGACGTCGATCGCCGCACCGAGCGCTGGCTGCTGCTGACCTTCTACGCGCTGATCATCCTGACGGTGGCGGTGGAAGTCATCCGCCGCTTTGCCCTCAACTACTCCTCTGTCTGGGGCGAGGAGCTGGCGCGCTATGCCTTTATCTACCTGGCCTGGCTCGCCGCTGCCGCGGCGGTCAGGGACCGCGCCCATATCCGCATCGATGTGCTGATCAACCTGGGCGGGCCTCGCATGAAGCGCCTGGGCTGGTGGATCTCGGATATCGCCACCCTGGTGCTGGCGGTGTGGGCACTGTACCTGTCAATCGCACCGGTGCTGACATCGATCAACTTCGGTTCGGTCACCGCGGGACTGCGGGTTTCCCAGGCGTTCTTTCTGGCCGCCATCCCGGTGGGCTTTCTGCTGATCGCCTGGCGAGTGGTGCAGAGCATGCTGGCGGATATCCGGCGCATGCAGCGTGGTGATCCGGTCTTCGATGGCCAGAAGCTCTTCGACTGAGGGGGACCGTCATGGAATTCATGGAACTTCAACAGGCCGCGGCCTCCCTGGACTGGACCTTCTATGCGCCGCTGGCGGCGCTGATCGTGATGATCCTGGTCGGGGTGCCGGTGTGGGTCGCCATCGGTCTCGGCACCCTGGGCATGCTGACCTTTACCGAGACCTTGCCGCTGTCGGTGTTCGGCGAGTCGCTGTTCGAGGGCATCAACGCCTTTGCGCTGATCGCGGTGCCGCTGTTTATCCTGACCGGCGATGCCCTGGTGCGCTCGGGGCTTTCCGGCAAGTTGCTGGATGTGGCCGAGGCCAGCGTCGGCGGGCTCAAGACCGGCCTTGGCAGCTCTACGACGCTGGGCTGCGGCTTCTTTGCCTGCATCTCCGGCTCGGACGCAGCGGGTGCCGCGGCGGTGGGGCGCATGACCATTCCCCGGCTGGTGGAGCGCGGCTATCCGTTGCCGGCGGCCTGCGCGCTGGTGGCCTCCGGCGCCTGCACCGGCATCCTGATCCCGCCATCGATCGCCTATATCGTGATGGGCCTGGTGCTGGGCATGTCCGCCTCGACGCTGTTTCTGGCGGCGGCGATCCCCGGGGTGATGGTGATGATCTCGGTCATGGCCACCAATATGGTGCTCAATCGCATCTACGGCTTCGAAGGCGATCGCGAGCGTTTCTCCTGGCGACGCTGGATCGACACCGTATGGGACGCCCGCTGGGCGCTGTTCGTACCGGTGGTGATCCTGGGCGGCATCTACACCGGCATCTTCACTCCTACCGAGGCGGCATCGGTGGCCGTGGTGGTGGTGGTCATCATCGGCCTGCGCCAGGGTCGCCTGACGCTGGGTGACATTCCGCGCATGCTGGAGAGCTCGGCGCGGGTGTGCGGCGTCATCGTGCCGATCATCGCGGTGTCCCTGCCGCTGGCGCAGAGCCTGGCCAGCCTCGATATCCCCCAGACCCTGGTCAGCGGAATCAGCGGTGTCACCGACGCCCCCTGGCTGATGATCCTGATGATGATCGGCATTCTGGTGCTGGCTGGCTGCGTGATGGAAACCACCCCCAACATCGTCATCCTGGCGCCGCTGCTGCTGCCACTGGCGCTGGAGGCGGGGATGAACGAGTTCCACTTCGCGATCCTGATGGTCACCACCCTGGGCCTGGGCTTCATCACGCCACCGCTGGGACTCAACCTGTTCGTGGTGTCCGGCTTGACCCGCTGTTCGGTCCTGTCGATCGCTCGCTACGCGCTGCCGTTCGTGCTGGGGATGCTGATCGTGGTGTTGATGATCGCTTATTTGCCTTGGTTGTCGACCTGGGCGATAGGGTAGGGCTCGTCTGAAAAGTGCCTGCGCTCGGTAATACGGCGTTAAAAATCGGATCAAAATGCTCATTTACACCCCGTAAACTGCGCTTTCTCACCGATTTTTGCCTTGTCTAACCTTCGCTCGTCGACTTTTCGGACTGAGCCCAGGGAGAGGTTGGGGGAGAGCTGTCTTCCCCCTTTTTTCAACGGATTTGTAAGCGCTTACAAAAGTGTAGACGTAAAGATACGAAGCGAGGGCGAGGGCGAGGGCGACGCTAGGCGACTGGCCGGTCCACGCCTCGCTAGAGCAACGCTCACCAGAACAACGACGCCGTCGGCGCATCACGGCCGAGTCGACGGCACACCCTAGGCACTGCGCATGCTCAAGACTCAAGCATGTGTGGCGACCGATACCGGCCGATGACCTCAAGGAGACTCAACATGGCGATTCACTACTACAAGCAAGCCGACAAGAATGCCTCCAGCAACGACACCCAGACCCATGAAGTCGTCTCGCGCATGCTCGCCGAGATCGAGGCCGGGGGAGAGGCCAAGGCGCGGGAATACTGTCGTGAACTCGACGGCTGGGAAGGCGACGTCATCGTCAGCCGTGACCAGATCGAGGCGGCCAGGGAGAAGGTCCCCGAGCAGCTCAAGCAGGATATCCACTTCGCCTATGAGCGCGTCAGCCGGTTTGCCGCTGCCCAGCGCGACAGCATCCAGGGCTTCGAGACCGAGCTGTCTCCGGGCCTGTTCGCCGGGCAGAAGCTGATCCCGATGGAGACCGCCGGTTGCTACGTGCCCGGTGGCCGCTACGCGCATATTGCCTCGGCGATCATGAGTGTGGCCACCGCCAAGGTGGCCGGGGTCAAGAACGTGGTGGCCTGTTCGGTGCCGCGGGACAAGAACGGCATCCACCCGGCCATCCTCTATGCGATGGATCTCGCCGGTGCCGACGTCATCCTGCAGATGGGCGGGGTTCAGGGCATCGCCTCCATGGCCTTTGGACTGTTCACCGGCAAGCCCGCCGACATTCTGGTCGGCCCGGGCAACCGCTTCGTCGCCGAGTCCAAGCGTCAGTTGTTCGGACGCTGCGGCATCGACATGTTCGCCGGGCCCACCGAGATCGGCATCATCGCCGATCACAGGGCCGATCCCGATATCGTGGTCGAGGACCTGGTTGGCCAGGCCGAGCACGGCCCGGATTCGCCGGCCTGGCTGTTCACCACCTCGCGCGAACTGGCCGAAGCGGTGGATCAGCGCATCCAGGCGCGTATCGATGACCTGCCGGAAACCCAGCGCAAGGCCGCCGACGCCGCCTGGCGCGACTACGGCGAGATCATCGTCTGCGATACCCGGGAGGAAGCCGTCGAGGTCAGCGATCGTTATGCCTCCGAACATCTGGAACTGCAGGTGGAGGATCTGGACTGGTGGATGGAGCGCCTCAACAGCTACGGCTCGCTGTTCGTCGGCGAGGAAGCCTCGGTGGCGTTCGGCGACAAGTGTTCGGGCACCAATCACATCCTCCCGACCAAGGGGGCGGCGCGTTACACCGGCGGGCTGTGCGCCCAGAAGTTCCTCAAGATCGTGACCTACCAGCGCCAGAGCCGCGAGGCCACCCGCACCGTAGCCGCCACCGCCGCCAGGCTGTCGCGCTGCGAGGGCATGGAAGGCCATGCCCGAACCGGCGATATCCGTCTGGCCAAGTACTATCCCGATGAGCGCTTTGTGCTGGCGGTGGAAGAGGACGTATGACCATGCGCCCCGATTTTGACCTCGACGGACGGGTGGCGCTGGTCACCGGGGGCAGCAGCGGGCTGGGTCTTGCCATCGGCGAGGCACTGGCGGCGAGCGGCGCCCGGGTGGTGCTGGCCGCCAGGCGTCAGGACGCGCTGGATGCGGGAGTGGAGCGGATTCGGAGCATGGGCGGCCAGGCGGCCGCCCTCAGCGCCGACCTGGCCGACGCCAGGGGCCTCGAAGAGGTGGCACATCGCGCCACCGAGGCGTTTGGCGATCCCCAGATTGTGGTCAACGCCGCCGGGGTGAACTTGCGCCAGCCGGCAGAAGAGGTCGATCTGGCCTCGTGGGAGCTGACCCTGCAGCTCCACCTGGGCACGCCGTTCTTTCTGTCACGGGCGCTGGTTCCGGGGATGCGCGCGGCGGGCTACGGTCGCATCATCAACCTGGCCTCGCTGCAGTCCAGTCGTGCCTTTCCCGACAGCGCCCCCTACGGGGCCGGCAAGGGTGGCATCGCCCAGCTGACCCGCGCCATGGCCGAGGCCTGGTCGCGCCACGGTATCAACGCCAATGCGCTGGCGCCGGGATTCTTTCCTACCGAGCTGACCTCACCGGTGTTCGATGATGCGGCCAGGTCCGAGGCGCTGGCGCGCCAGACCGCCATCGGCCGTAACGGGCGGCTTGAGGATATCGCGGGACCGGCGGTATTCCTGGCGTCCCCGGCCTCGGCCTACGTCACCGGCCAGATCCTTCACGTCGATGGCGGCTTTACCGCCAAGTGATTCAGGAGACTCACCATGCAAGCCTTGTTCTACGTCGCTCGCGAGCAGATGGAGATGCGTGGCACCGAGCCCGAGCCGCTCAAGCCGGGGGAGTCGCGGGTGCAGGTGGAGGCCACCGGCATCTGCGGTTCCGACCTGCATGCCTACCATGGCCATGATCCCCGGCGGGTGCCGCCGATGATCCTGGGCCACGAGGTCGCGGGACGGGTGGTCGAGGGTGCCTGGAAGGGCAAGCGGGTCACCATGAACCCGCTGATTGTCTGCGGCCACTGCGAGTACTGCCAGGCCGGGCGCCAGAATCTATGCGAGAACCGCAGCATGATCGGCATGAATCGCCCCGGCAGCTTCGCCGAGACGGTCAACATCGCCGATCACAGCCTGATCGAGCTGCCACAGACGCTCAGCGCCGAGATCGCCGCCATGACCGAGCCGGTGGCGACCGCAGTGCATGGTATTCACCGCCTGGAGCGGGTGCTCGATCGCCCGCTGGCGGAGTCCCGGGTGCTGGTGATCGGTGCCGGCGCCATTGGCCTGATGACCGCCTTGATCCTGCGCCAGCGCGGGGTGCGCTCGCTGCGTATCGCCGATCTCAACCCGCTGCGCCGGGAGGCGGCGCTAAGGGTCGGGCTCGAGGCCTTCGACCCGCGCGAAGCGCCGCCCCGGGCCGACTCGGTGGAAGCGGTGTTCGACTGTGTGGGAGCTGGCCCCACGCGCAAGATGGCGGTGGCCTCGGCTAGTCCTGGTGGCGCCATCATGCACCTTGGTCTGCAGGACAACGATGGGGTCACGGATACCCGCGCCATCACCTTGAAGGAGCTGAGTTTTCTTGGTGCCTACACCTACAGCTTCGGTGATCTTCGCGCTGCCGTCGCACTGCTCGACGCCGGTGCGCTGGGGGAGCTGTCCTGGGTCGAGAAGCGGCCTCTGGCCGAGGGGCCGGCCGCCTTCGAGGAGCTGGCAAGCGGGCGCAGCGCCGCCGCCAAGGTCATTCTGTATCCGTAAGGGCCGCGTTGGCACCGAGCAGCGCTTTGAACAGGCGATGTCGAGTGGACGCGCTGTGCGTCGCCTGTTGCTTCACCAGCGCTTTTGCCAGCGCTATCTGTCATCCTTTTGCCAGTCCTGTCGCCAGCGCTATCTGTCATCCTTTCGGCTATCTTCTGGGTTCATCCGGTCGGCAAGGTGGCGCAGATGTTCGACGTTTTTTCTGAGCGAATAAATAGCTGAGTGAGCGCTTGTTCAATCGTGAAAGGGCGGTCGACCTCAGGCTGCATTTTCCGTTGTTGTTCGCTGGAGGTTGCCTTCAGGGTGTGATCACGCCGCCAGACCGGGCACGCCGGGCCTGGGAGGCTCGGAAGGGCATAAGGTTACACCCCGCTTCGTGCCGGTTCTCTTAATGGATTCAGGTGGTTGCTCTCACATTGCAGTGCACAAATTACTGGCGATCCCCTCTTGTGCAGACTAGCCACAAGAGGTAACACTGGTAGGAATGACAACAAGAAACCATAACAAGCAATCGTAATAACGTTGGCCACATGGGAGATCCATCGTGAAGATAGGAGCACCAAGGGAACGGCATAAGGGCGAGGCGCGTGTCGCGCTGACGCCCGAGAGCGCCGGACACATTCAGAAGCTGGGTCACGAGTGCCTGATCGAGACGGGCGCAGGTGAGCTTGCCGGCTTTACCGACGCCGCCTATGAAGAGGCCGGTGTCACTATCGTCGACAGCATGGAGGCGGTGTTCGAGCAGGCCGACGTGGTCGTCAAGGTGCGCGAGCCACAGAAGGAAGAGTCCGACCTGCTGCGCCAGGGCCAGACCCTGATCAGCTTCTTCTGGCCGGCCCAGAACGAGGAGATGCTCGAGACCTGCAAGGACAAGGGTGCCAGCGTCGTCGCCATGGACATGGTGCCGCGGATTTCCCGCGCCCAGAAGATGGATGCGCTGTCCTCCACCGCCAACATCGCCGGCTATCGCGCGGTGATCGAGGCAGGCAACCAGTTCGGGCGCTTCTTCACCGGTCAGGTTACCGCCGCGGGCAAGGTGCCTCCGGCCAAGGTGCTGATCATCGGTGCCGGCGTCGCCGGTCTTGCCGCCATCGGCACCGCCACCAGCCTTGGTGCGGTGGTGCGTGCCTTCGACGTGCGCCCCGAGGTTTCCGAGCAGATCGAGTCCATGGGCGCCGAATTCCTGTTCCTCGATTTCGAGGACTCCCAGGACGGCTCCGAAAGCGGTGGCTATGCGGCGCCCTCCAGCCCCGAGTTCCGCGAAAAGCAGCTCGAGCTGTTCCGTCAGCAGGCCCCCGAGGTGGATATCGTCATCACCACCGCCCTGATCCCCGGACGCCCGGCTCCCAAGCTGTGGCTCGAGGACATGGTCAAGGCGATGAAGCCGGGCTCTGTGGTGGTCGACCTGGCCGCCGAGAAGGGCGGCAACTGCGACCTGACCAAGCCTGATGAGCGCGTGGTTACCGACAACGGCGTCATCGTGGTCGGCTATACCGACTTCCCGTCGCGCATGGCCACCCAGTCGTCGCTGCTGTACTCGACCAATATCCGTCACATGCTGACCGATCTGACGCCGGAGAAGGACGGCAAGATCGTTCACGACATGGAAGACGACGTGATCCGTGGCGCGACCGTCACCCACCAGGGTGAGGTCACCTTTCCGCCGCCTCCGCCCAAGGTCAAGGCCATCGCCGCGGCCAAGCCGAAGCCCAAGGAGAAGGAGCCGACACCGGAGGAGCGCAAGGCTGCCGAACACGCTGCCTTCATGAAGCAGACCAAGAGCCAGGTCACCATGCTGGCGGTCGGCGGCATCGTCATGGGGCTGCTCGGTCTGGTGGCGCCGGCGTCCTTCATGCAGCACCTTATCGTCTTCGCGCTGGCCTGCTTCGTCGGTTTTCAGGTCATCTGGAACGTCAGTCACTCTCTGCACACGCCGCTGATGGCGGTGACCAATGCGATTTCCGGGATCATCATCCTCGGTGCCGTGCTCCAGGTGGGCTCGGGTAGCTGGTTGGTCGCCTTGCTGGCGGGCATCTCGGTGCTGATCGCTTCCATCAACGTCGTGGGTGGCTTCCTGGTGACACGCCGGATGCTGGCCATGTTCCAGAAGTCCTGAACCGCGGAGAGACGAAATGCTAGGACAACAATTCGTAACCGCCGCGGCGATCGCGGCGAGTGTGCTGTTCATCCTCTCGCTGGGGGGACTGAGCAATCAGGAAAAGGCCAAGCGCGCGGTGTGGTACGGCATCGTCGGTATGGGCCTGGCGGTGTTCTCCGTCATGCTCGGCCCGAACATCGGCAACTACTGGCTGATGATCCCCTTGATGATCGTCGGTGCCGTGGTCGGCACCATGGTGGCTAAGCGGGTCGAGATGACCCAGATGCCGCAGCTGGTGGCGGCGCTGCACTCCTTCGTCGGTCTGGCGGCGGTGTTCGTCGGCTGGAACGCCGAGATGGAACGTGCCCGGGTGCTGGCGCTGAAGGCGGCCGGTGAGTCCCTCGACGGCCTGTCGGCGTTCGCCGCTACTCTGGCCTACAAGACACCTGCCGAGCTGACCTTCCTGCAGGTCGAGGTGGTGCTGGGCGTGTTCATCGGTGCGGTGACCTTCACCGGCTCGGTGATCGCCTTCGGCAAGCTGGCCGGCAAGATCGACGGCAAGCCGAAGAAGTACCCCGGCGGTCATGCCCTGAACGCCGGTGCGGCGATTCTCTCGCTGGTGCTGGCCATCGCCTACCTCAACGGTGCCGGCTTCTGGACACTGTTGCTGATCGCTCTGCTCGCCTTCTTCATCGGCTGGCACCTGATCCTCGGCATCGGCGGCGCCGACATGCCGGTGGTGGTGTCGATGCTCAACAGCTACTCGGGCTGGGCCGCGGCCGCTATCGGCTTCACCCTGTCCAATGACCTGCTGATCGTCACCGGTGCGCTGGTGGGCTCCTCCGGTGCCATCCTGTCGTACATCATGTGCAAGGCGATGAACCGCAACTTCGTCAGCGTCATCCTCGGTGGCTTCGGCGGTACCCAGGGGCCGGCCCAGGAGATCGAGGGCGAGCAGGTGTCGATCGACGCCGGTGGCGTCAGCAGCGCCCTCAACGACGCCGACAGCGTGATTATCGTGCCGGGGTATGGCATGGCGGTGGCCCAGGCCCAGAACGCGGTCAGCGAACTGGTGCGCAAGCTGCGCTCCGCCGGCAAGGAGGTGCGCTTCGGCATCCACCCGGTGGCAGGTCGTCTGCCGGGTCACATGAACGTGCTGTTGGCCGAGGCCAAGGTACCCTACGATATCGTGCTGGAGATGGACGAGATCAATGATGACTTCGCTTCCACCGACGTGGTCATCATCATCGGCTCCAACGACATCGTGAACCCGGCCGCCCAGGAAGACCCCAACAGCCCCATCGCCGGCATGCCGGTGCTCAAGGTGTGGGAGTCCAAGCAGGTGTTCGTGTGCAAGCGTGGTCAGGGAACCGGCTACTCGGGCATCGAGAACCCGCTGTTCTTCAAGGAGAACACCCGGATGTTCTACGGCGATGCCCGGGCCAGTATCGATTCGCTGATTCCGCTGATCGACTGATCTGAGCCGCGTGTAGTACAGGGCTCCTCTTTCGAGGGGCCCGACGACGCCCCTCTTCGCAGGGGCCCGACGACGCCCCTTTCGAGGGGCGTTGCTCGTTGTGGCACCAGGTCAGTCAAAGTGGCGACGAGATCCCTCGTCGTGACGTCAGATTCGGTACAATCCACCAAGACTCATCGACTGCGGAGCAAGCATGACCGACATGGACACCAGGGTGGCGGTGCTGGGGGGCGGGAGCTTCGGCACCGCGCTGGCCAGCATCGCCGCCGATAACGGCTTCCACGTGCGCCAATGGCTCAGGGACGGCGCGCTGGTGGAAAGCATCAATCGTGATCATCGCAATCCGCGCTATCTGCCCGACTACGCCATCAACCCCAGGGTCGAGGCGTCCACCGAACTTGAGTGGGTGCTCGAGGAGGCCATCCTGGTGCTGGTGGCGATTCCCTCCAAGGCCTTCGCCGAGGTGGTGCGTCAGGCACGTCCCTGGCTCAAGCCCGAGCAGATTCTGGTCAGCACCACCAAGGGTATCCAGGAGGATGGCTTCAAGCTGATGAGCCAGATCCTCGAGGACGAGACGGGGTTTGCCCACGTGGGCGTGCTGTCCGGGCCCAACCTGGCCTCCGAGGTGGCCCAGAAGCAGCTCACCGCCACGGTGATCGCCAGCCACGACGCCGAGACGAGATCCCGCGTGCAGGCGGCGCTGGGCTGTGACTATTTCCGCGTCTACGCCAGCAATGACCGCTACGGGGTCGAGCTTGGCGGAGCGCTCAAGAACATCTACGCCATCGCCGCCGGCATGGCGGCGGCGCTGGGCATGGGCGAGAATACCCGCAGCATGCTGATGACCCGTGCGCTGGCCGAGATGAGCCGCTTTGCCGTATCCCAGGGCGCCAATCCGATGACCTTCCTGGGGCTGGCCGGTGTCGGCGACCTGATCGTGACCTGCTCGTCGGAATTGTCGCGCAACTATCGCGTCGGCTTCGCGATGGGCAAGGGTCAGAGCCTGGACGAGGCGGTGGCGTCTCTCGGCCAGGTGGCCGAAGGGGTCAATACCGTCAAGCTGGTGCGCGACAAGGCCGATGCCGAAGGCGTCTACATGCCGTTGGCGGAAGGGCTCTATCAGGTGTTGTTTCGCGGCGTGCCGGCCCGTGACATGGCCAAGCTGCTGATGCGCGGCGAGCAGAGCAGCGACGTCGAGTTCGTGCTCCCCCGCGAGGACGTCAAGCAGGACCGGCGACAGACGGAGGCCAAGAATGGCGGATAGACTCTGGATCATGCGTCACGGCGAGGCCACTCCGGGCTTTCCCGACGAGGCGCGCAGGCTGACCACCCGCGGCGAGGACGAAGCTCGCGCCATGGGCCGCTGGCTGGCGAGTCGTGACGACATCGACTGGGGCCGGCTCAAGGTGCTGGCCAGTCCCTACGTGCGTGCCCAGCAGACCGCCGCCCTGGTGCTGGAAGCACTGCCGGACGAGGTGAGTCTCGATACCCTGGACATCATCACCCCCGACGATTCCCCCGAGGCCGTGGTGGACTGGCTGACGCTGGAAAGTGACGAGGGCCCGCTGCTGCTGGTCAGTCATATGCCGCTGGTCGCGGCCCTGACCGGGCTGCTGGCGGAGGGCAGGGCAGGGGCCGGGGTGGGCTTTGTCACCGCGGCAATCGCCGAACTGGAGGCCGATGTCAGAGCCGCTGGTTGTGCGCGGCTGGTGGGCATGACCACGCCATCGTCACTTCGCTGACCCTGACCGCAGTGGTTGGCGTGGTGCAAGCGACGTGTCTGCCATATTTCGCACTCGATAGAACGGGCCCGTCACTGGCGGGCTTTCACCTGAAGGGACGCCCATGAGTTTTTTCGTCAACAACCGCATCTTCGTCAATCCGGGCTTTGAGGACGAGTTCGAAGAGCGCTTTCGCCGTCGCGCCGGAGAGATCGACAAGCAGCCGGGCTTTGTCGCCATGCGTGTGCTGAGGCCGCTGGGCAACCAGGCGCCCTACGTGGTGGAGACCCAGTGGGAGAGCCAGGCGGCGTTTCGTGCCTGGGTCGGCAGCGATGACTTCAAGCGTGCCCACGCCAACCCGCTGCCGGCAGAGGCCACCCGCGAGGGCGGCGGTATCGAGCAGTTCGAGGTGGTCGAGGGGACTGAAGCCAAGGGCTGAACTAGATCAGCCCGTTGAGCCGCAGGGCGAAGACACCCACCGTCACGCTGATACTGGCCACCAGAGTGGTGAGGGCGATGATATTGGCCGTCAGGATCTCATCGCCGCCCATGGCCTTGGCCATGACAAAGGCCGCCGCCGCGGTGGGGCTTGCGAAGAACAGAAACAGCACGCCCAGCTCGGCACCACGAAAGCCAAGCCCCAGCGCCGCCAGGGTGGCCACCAGCGGGATCACCACCATCTTGGCGAAGCTTGCGCTGACGGCGGTGCGATAGCTGGTCTTGAGCGCCCGGGTGGAGATGGTGGCGCCGATGCAGATCAGCGCCAGCGGCAGGGTCAAGGAGGCAAAGTAGTCACCGGTGGTCTCGATCCACTCGGGCAGGCTGACCTGCAGCGCCGCCAGGGGCGTGGCGACCACAACCGCCAGGATCAGCGGATTGGTCAGGATATGGCGGAAGATGCTGTTCCAGTCGATGGCCTTGCGCCGGCCGTCCTCGTCCAGTTGGTATGCCGCCAGCACCACCACCGACAGCACGTTGTAGCAGAGGATTACCACCCCCAGCAGCAGACTCCCCAGCGATAGCCCTACCTCGCCGTACATGCCGTGGGCGAGTGCCAGGCCGACCACTCCGCAGTTGCCGCGAAAGGCGCCCTGTACATAGACCCCGCGCTGGTGACGCTTGACCCGAAGCGCAGCGTAGCCCCAGGCGAGCACGAAGCTTGCAATGGTGGCCAGTGCGAAGAAGGCCAGCATCCAGGGGTTCAGGGTGCGTTCCAGATCGGCGCGGATCAGGCTGAGAAAGAGCATGGCCGGCAGGGTGGCGCGAAACACCAGTCGCGACGCCGTATTGACGAAGGCCTGATCGATCCAGCCGAGTCGCTTGAGCGCAATGCCGATAAACACCATGGCAAACACCGGCAGGCTGATGTTGAGCGTCGACAGGAAGACATCGATCAATGACATGGGCGCGCTGTGAAGCCTCTTGATGGTGGCGCCGGGTCGTCCACAAGGGATCAGAGAGGTGCGCCTTGAACTTTGGTCTCAATTTACCATAGCGTCCCTTGTCAGTCCTGAAACAAGTCGCTAACTTGTACTTTGTATGATGTATGACATGACGGGGAATCGAAACCCTCATGTCCGTTCACGACGAAGACAGGAGGACGTTTCGGTGAAATTTTCCCATGCACAGGTCAAGCAGGCGATCAGCGATGGTCTGCTGTCCTTTCCGGTCACGGACTTCGACGCCGAAGGACGTTTCGACGCCGAGAGTTATCGCGCGCGTCTCGAGTGGTTCATCAGTCACGAGATTTCGGCGGTGTTCGTCGCCGGTGGCACCGGCGAGTTCTTCAGCCTGTCGCTGGAAGAATTCCGTGCGATCGTCCGTCTGGCCGTGGAAGTCGTCGATGGCAAGCTGCCGGTGATCGCCAGCGCCGGTCTGAGCGTGGCCACCGGTTCCGAGTTCGCCCGCATCGCCGAGGAAGAGGGCGCCGACGGTATCTTGCTGATGCCGCCTTACCTGACAGAGTGTCCCCAGGACGGCCTGGTGGAATACGCCAGCCGGATCTGTCAGTCCACCAGCGTCAGCGTGATCTACTACAACCGTGGCAACGGCGTGCTCAACGCTCAGTCCGCCAAGCGGCTGGCCGACGCCAACCCCAACCTGGTGGGGCTCAAGGACGGCAAGGGCGACATGCAGGCGCTCAACCGCGTGATCAAGACCGTCGGCGATCGACTGGCTTACGTCGGTGGCGTGCCCACCGCCGAGATCATCGCCGAGGCTTACCTGGCGGTGGGCGTAAACACCTACTCCAGCGCGGTGTTCAACTTCGTGCCGGACATGGCGGTGACCTTCTACAAGGCCCTGCGTGCCGGTGACAGCGATACCGTGCGCAAGATCTCCCGCGAGTTCTTCCTGCCCTTCGTCGCCCTGCGTGACCACAAGGCAGGCTACGCCGTCAGCCTGATCAAGGCCGGCACCGACCTGATCGGCCGTCCGTCCGGCGCGGTGCGTGCCCCGCTGGAAATGCCAAGCGATGATGAGCGCAAGCAGCTCGAGCAGCTGATCGAGCGCGCCCGTTCCTTCTGACCGAGGGCGGTCGCTAGCGCTACGGTGTAGACCGCTCCTCGATCTGGCCCTTCGTCACGATCCTCCCGTATCGAAGGGCACCACTCGTCCAGCCACCAACAACCATTTCAATGAGGTGACTTCATGAGCATGCCAAGACTCTCTCTGCCCCTGACCCTGACCGCTACCGCCCTGGCGACCTCGCTGGCCCTGGGTAGCGCTGCGGCGCTGGCCGCCGACGGGCCCCTGCGCGGTAACATCCGTGTGGTCATCGGCTCCAGTTCCACCGGTGGCGACACCTACCAGAACTCGGCCATCGTGGTGGACCAGCTGTCCGAGGCGCTGGACCTGAACATGAAGGTCGACGCGGTGGGCGTCAGCGCTGCCTATCGCGCCCTGGATCGTGATCCTCGCGGCAACACTCTGATGATCTTCCATGACCAGGCCTACCTGGGGAATCAGTACGGGGTCGAGGGCTACAAGGACCCGTTCGAGAATTACATCATCGGTCCGACCATTGCGATCAATCCGGGCAATGCCTACCTGGTGCCCAAGGACTCGCCCTACCAGACCCTGGACGACATCATCGAAGCGGTCGGCAGTGGTGAGACCGTGCGCGTGGCGATCCAGCCTGGTGGCGTCTCCGAGATTGGCTACACCGCACTCAAGAACGCCATCCGCATCGAGCACCCCGGAATGGAAGACAACCTGGTGGCGGTCAATACCGGCTCCCAGGCCGACAAGAATCAGCTGCTGTTCGATGACCAGGCGGACTTGATCAACGGCTCGGTGCAGGCCAACGAGCAGTACACCCGTCTGCCTGAGGATGACCAGAAGGCCATGCGCTTCGTCTGGCTGACCGCACGCCATGACACCCTGCAGCAGGCCAACGAGGAAGGTCTGGGTCAGACCGACCGCGAGACACTGCTGCAGTTCGTCGAGCCCAACGTCGAGGTGACCATGGGAGAAGGCGAGAACTTCGCCTTCGATAAGGAATTCTTTTTCCTCTACAACAAGGACATGAATCCAGAGATCGTCGAGCAGATCGACGCCACCCTGGAAGAGATCTACGCCGAAGGCGAGATCCAGAAGACCCAGAAGACGTCGTTCTTTATTCCTGACTTCATGCCCTCCGACGAAGCCCAGGCCCACCTGCGCGAGAAGGCCGACCGCTACGCCGACATCATCGACAGCATCAAGTAAGGGACCGCTGCCGGCGGCTTGCCCGCCGGCATCCCTGTTCTTGTCCGTCCACACAACTCGCAAGGCTCTCCCGTCAGGCCTGCCCCGGAGCCGCTATGGAATCCTCACCGTTGAGTGTGTCGATCGACTTCGACAGCTCTCATCTGTTCTTCCCCACGATCATTCACTGGGTACTGGCGTTGCTGTTCGCCCTGATCGTGGTGTTTCGCCTTGTTCCTTTCTTTGCTGCGGTCAAACGCGGCGAGAGAACGTTGCCGATCATCGGCGAGTCCATGGACGGATTTCGTTTCTTCGGCACCCTGGTGCTGATCACCGCCTATTTCGTGCTCATGTCGGTGGTGGGGAACCTGTTCCCCTATACCGGCTACGGCTTTCTGTTCGTGTCCATCGTCTTTCTGTTCTTGATGTCGATGATGTACATGCACACCCGCACCCGCCGCAAGGTGATCACCGCCGCGATCAATGCCGTGGTGGCACCCTCACTGGCCTGGCTGATCTTCGCCAAGCTTTTTTACATCACCTTGCCGTAGGGGAGAGTTGACCCATGGAACTTCTGTCCTACCTCGATATCACCTTCTTCCTGCTGGCCGCGATCGGTGCCCTGATCGGCATCATCTTCGGCGCTATTCCCGGCATGACCGCCACCATGGCGGTGGCCGTGTGTCTGCCGCTGACCTACGCCCTCGGCCTCGAGCATGGCCTGGCACTGCTGCTTGGCCTCTACGTCGGTGGCATCTCCGGCGGTATGGTGCCGGCGGTGCTGCTCAATATTCCCGGCACGCCCTCGTCGATCACCACCACCTTCGACGGCTACCCCATGGCACAGAAGGGCCAGGGCGAAAAGGCCCTGCGCGTATACGTCGTGGCGTCGCTGGTGGGTGGACTTGTCAGCGCCCTGGTGCTGTTCTTCTTCGCTCCCTTGCTGGCTGAGTTTTCGATCAAGTTCTCCTATGTGGAGAAGTTTCTGATCATCTTGCTGGCGCTGACGGTCATCGCCTCCATGTCCAGCAACATGTTGATCGGTATCTTCAGCGGTGTACTGGGCATCTGGCTGAGTCTGATCGGCACCTACAGCCTGTCCGACGGCGGTAACGGCAAGACGCGCCTGATGTTCGACTTCATGCAGCCCTATCTGGTGGACGGCTTTGCACTGCTGCCGGTATTGATCGGGATCTTCGGCATCTCGACCATCCTGCTGGAGGCAGAGAAGGGAGTGAAGAGCGGCCTGTCCGGCGCCAAGATCGAGATGGGCAAGGGCGGTGGTTTCACCTTCGGCCTGTTCAAGGGCCGCCTGACCAACCTGATGCGCTCGTCTTTCATCGGCACCTTCGTCGGGATGCTGCCGGGGGTCGGCGGCAGCGCCGCCTCGGTGCTTGCCTACACCCAGGAAAAGAACCTGTCGCGGGATTCCAGCCAGATGGGCAAGGGTGCGCCCCAGGGGCTGATTGCTTCCGAGTCGGCCAACAACGCCTTGACCGGTGGCGCCCTGATCCCGCTGTTGTCGCTGGGGATCCCCGGGGACTCCACCACGGCGGTGTTGATCGGTGCCTTCACCCTTCAGGGCATCCAGGTGGGGCCGTTGTTCATCCCGGAAAACCAGGACACCTGGACGGTGATGATGATCGCTCTGGTGTTCGCCAACATCGTGATGTTCTTCCTGATGTTCTACGCCATCAAGTACATCGCCCGGGTGGTGCTGGTGCCCAAGTACGTGCTCTATCCGATCATCGTGATGATGTGCGTGGTCGGCGCCTATGCCATCAACTACGGCATCATGTTCGACGTCTGGACACTGCTGATTTTCGGCATCTTCGGTTACCTGATCGAGAAGATCGGGCTCGAGGTCGCGCCTTTGATCATCGGCTTCATTCTGGGAAGTTCCGCCGAGGTGTACTTCGTCAAGAGCCTGGAATCCTTCGGCACCTTCTCGATCTTCTTTACCAAGAGCCCCATCGCGCTTGTGCTGTGGGGGCTGATCGCCGCGTCCATCGCCTTCTCCATCGTGCTGGGCATCAAGACCCGTGCGCGTCAGAAGATGGAATTGAGTCAGGTGTCTGGCACCACTTCTGGATCGGGAGAACGTCATGACGGCTGAACCCAGGACCAACGAGAGCCGCGTGATCCGCGTCCATCCCGGCGACAATGTCGCCATCGTGGTGGGCCAGGGTGGACTGCCACGAGGCACGCGCCTGGAAGATGGTGTGGCGCTGGTGAGCGACATTCCCCAGGGCCACAAGGTGGCCCTGGCGGATATCGCCGAAGGTGAGCGCATCCTGCGCTACAACGAGGTGATCGGCACGGCGCTGTCGGCCATCCCGCGCGGTGGCCACGTCAACGAGAACAACGTCAGGCTGCCGATACCACCGAAGCTCGACGAGCTGCCTCTGGCGACCCGCAAGGCGCCGGTGGTCGAGCCACTCGAGGGCTACACCTTCGAGGGCTTTCGCAACCCTGACGGCAGCGTCGGCACCAGGAATGTGCTCGGCATCACCACCAGCGTGCAGTGCGTGGCCGGTACCGTCGATCACGTGGTGGCGAAGATCAAGCGAGAGCTATTGCCGCGCTTCCCCAACGTCGATGACGTGGTCGGGCTCAACCACAGCTACGGCTGCGGGGTGGCGATCGGCGCGCCGGCGGCGATCGTGCCCATCCGCACGCTCAGGAACCTGGCGCTGAACCCCAACTTCGGTGGCGAGGTCATGGTCATCGGCCTTGGCTGCGAGAAACTGCAGCCCTCGACTCTTATCGGGGACCGCCCGGTCAAGATTTTTGAGCGCAGCGAGGATGCCGCCACAGGTTCCGCCAACGACGACGCCAACGTATTGAGCCTGCAGCACGAGTCCTTCGAAGGTTTCGGCGAGATGGTCGACGGCATCATGGCCATGGCCGAGCGCCACCTTGAGCGGCTGAATCGTCGCCGCCGGGAGACCTGTCCGGTGTCGGAGCTGACGGTGGGCATGCAGTGCGGCGGCAGCGACGCCTTTTCTGGGGTAACCGCCAATCCGGCGGTGGGATTTGCCACCGACCTGATCGTGCGTGCCGGCGGCAGCGTGATGTTTTCCGAAGTCACCGAGGTGCGCGACGCCATCCATCTGCTGACGCCTCGAGCGGTAGACGAGGAGGTCGCCCGGGCGCTGATCGAGCAGATGGCCTGGTACGACGACTATCTGGCCCAGGGCCAGGCCGATCGCAGCGCCAATCCGTCGCCGGGCAACAAGAAGGGCGGGCTCAGCAATATCGTCGAGAAGGCGCTCGGTTCGGTGATCAAGTCCGGCAATTCACCGATCGTCGACGTCATAGGACCCGGCGAGCGCCTGCGCAAGCGCGGGCTGACCTTTGCCGCCACCCCGGCCAGCGACTTTATCTGCGGCACCCTGCAGGCGGCGGCGGGCATGAACCTGCAGGTCTTCACCACCGGGCGCGGTACCCCCTACAACCTGGCGATGACGCCGGTGATCAAGGTTTCCACCAACTCGACCCTGGGACGTCGCTGGCACGATCTGATCGACCTGGACGCGGGGCGCATCGCCACCGGCGAGGCCAGCATCGAGGACATCGGCTGGGAGCTGTTCGAGCTGATTCTCGAGGTGGCAAGCGGCCGTCACCAGGTCGCCGCCGACCGCCTGGGTCTCTACAACGACCTGGTGCTGTTCAACCCGGCGCCGGTCACCTGAGCGCTTCATCATCTTTAACCGAACTACCAAGAGGCAAGATTCCATGTTCCCCAAGATCACCAAGATGAACATCGTGCCGGTGGCCGGCGAAGACGGTTTTCTGCTCAACCTGAGCGGTGGCCATGCCCCCTGGTTCATCCGCTGTGTGCTGGTGCTGGAAGACGAGTCCGGCAATCGCGGCGTCGGCGAGATTCCCTCCAGTGACGGCATCCTCAAGGGACTTGAGCAGTGTCGTTCGCTGGTCGAGGGCGCACGGGTCAACGAGGTCAAGCAGGTGCTGAGCCAGGCTCGCCAGGCGCTGTCGCGAAACGGCCCGGAGGAGCGCGGTCGGCAGACCTTTGATCTGCGCGTGGCGGTACACGTGGTCACCGCCATCGAGTCGGCACTTTATGACCTGTTCGGCCAGGCGCTGGGCATGCCAGTGGCCGACCTGCTCGGCCAGTACGGACGTCAGCGTGACGAGGTAGAGGCACTGGGCTACCTGTTCTTGCTCGGCGATCCGGACAAGACCGACCTTCCCTATCCCAAGGTCAGCGACCCGATAGACGCCTGGGACGAGGTGCGTTATCAGAAAGCGATGACTCCGGAGGCGGTGGCCAACCTGGCCAAGGCCGCCTACGCGCGCTACGGCTTCAAGGACTTCAAGCTCAAGGGAGGCGTGCTCCGCGGCGAAGAGGAGGCCGACTGCATCCGCGCCCTGCACGAGGCCTTCCCCGAGGCACGTCTGACGCTGGATCCCAACGGCGCCTGGTCGCTGGATGAGGCGGTGCGAGTGCTCGAGCCGATCAAGGACCTGTTGAGCTATGCCGAGGATCCCTGCGGCCAGGAAGGCGGCTACTCCGGTCGCGAGACCATGGCCGAATTCAAGCGTCGTACCGGACTTGCCACCGCCACCAAGATGATCGCCACCGACTATCGTCAGCTGAAACTTGCGGTCCAGCTTAACTCCGTGGACATCCCCTTGGCGGACTGCCACTTCTGGACCATGCAGGGGGCCGTGGCGGTGGGCGAGCTGTGCAACGAATGGGGCATGACCTGGGGCTCGCACAGCAACAACCACTTCGACATCTCTCTGGCGATGATGACCCACGTCGCCGCTGCCTGCCCTGGCGAAATCACCGCCATCGATACCCACTGGATCTGGCAGGACGGTCAGCGCATCACCAAGAAACCGTTCAAGATCGAAGGTGGCAAGCTGAAGGTGCCGACCACGCCAGGCCTTGGCGTCGAGCTCGACGACGACAAGCTGATGGAGGCCCATCGGAAGTACCAGGGCCTCGATGTCACCAGCCGCAACGACGCCATGGCCATGCAGTACCTGATCGACGGCTGGGAGTTCGATCCCAAGCGTCCTGCCCTGGTGCGTTAGCCTCGACTCGATGGCTCAGGTGCGAAAGCCCCGGTGAGGACGAAAGCCGACGGCCTTTACCGACGCTCACCCCGTCGAACGTCACACGACAGGAGAAGATTCATGAAATTGGAAGGAAAGCAGCTGATCGGCAGCCAGGCCGTCGAGGCCAAGGGCGAGCCCATCCATGCCGTCAATCCGGCCACCGGGGAGACCCTCGAGCCTGGCTACAAGGCAGGTTCCAAGGCCGAGGTCGAGCGCGCCTGCGAACTGGCCTGGGCGGCCTTCGATAGCTACCGCGAGACCGGCCTCGAGGCCCGCGCGACCTTTCTCGAGACCATCGCCGAGGAGATCGAGGCGCTCGGTGACACCCTGATCGAGCGCGCCATGCAGGAGTCCGGCCTGCCCCAGGCACGTCTTGAGGGTGAGCGTGGCCGTACCTGCGGCCAGCTGCGCCTGTTCGCTTCGGTGGTACGCGCCGGCGAATGGCTCGACGTGCGGCACGATCCGGCCCTGCCGGACCGCGAACCGATGCCGCGGGTCGACCTGCGCCAGCGCCATATCGCGCTGGGTCCGGTGGCGGTGTTCGGCGCCTCCAACTTCCCGCTGGCGTTCTCGGTGGCCGGTGGCGACACCGCCTCCGCCCTGGCCGCCGGCTGTCCGGTGGTGGTCAAGGCCCACTCGGCCCACCCCGGCACCTCCGAGCTGGTCGGCCGCGCGCTGCAGAAGGCGGTGGCCCGCTGTGAACTGCCGGAAGGCGTGTTCTCGCTGCTGTTCGGTTCCGGTCGCGAGGTCGGCCAGGGCCTGGTCAGCGACGCGCGGATCAAGGCGGTGGGCTTCACCGGCTCGCGCAGCGGTGGCACCGCCCTGATGAAGACCGCCCAGGCGCGTCCCGAGCCGATCCCGGTGTACGCCGAGATGAGCTCGATCAATCCGGTGTTCCTGCTGCCCGAGGCGCTCAAGGCCCGTGGCAAGGAGCTGGGCGAGGCCTTCGTCGGCTCGCTGACCATGGGGGCCGGCCAGTTCTGCACCAACCCGGGGCTGGTGATCGCGGTCAAGGGCGAGGCGCTCGACGGCTTCGTCGAGGCTGCCGCCGAAGCGGTCAAGGGCGCAGGCGCCCAGACCATGCTGACGCCGGGCATCCACGACGCCTACACCCAGGGCGTCAACACCCTTGGCGGCAGCGACAAGGCCCGTGAAGTGGCGCGTGGCCCACAGGGCGACGGACCCAACCAGTGCCAGGCCGGCCTGTTCGTGGCCAAGGCCAGCGACTTCCTCAATGATGAGGCGCTCAAGGCCGAGGTATTCGGTTCGACCTCGCTGGTGGTCGAGTGTGCCGACCTGGACGAGGTCAAGGCACTGGCCGAGGGGCTCGAGGGCCAGCTGACCGCGACCCTGCAGATGGACGACGGCGACATCGACGCGGCCCGTGGCCTGCTGCCGATCCTCGAGCGGCGTGCCGGTCGGGTCATGGCCAACGGCTGGCCCACCGGGGTCGAGGTGTGCCACGCCATGGTCCACGGTGGCCCCTATCCGGCCACCTCTGACTCGCGCACCACCTCGGTCGGCAGCGCCGCCATCCACCGCTTCCTGCGCCCGGTGTGCTATCAGAACCTGCCGGACGCCTTGCTGCCGCAGGCGCTCAAGGATGGCAACCCGCTGAACGTCAGCCGCCTGGTGGACGGCAAACGGGACAGGTGAAGGGACTGATGGACAGCGCCAGACGCGCTCGGTGGTGACACCGCTGACGTGAAAACAGCAAGGCCCGGTGAGTCGATCACCGGGCCTTGCTGGTATTGCATTGACGCTCGCACTTTTCAGGTTGCGCAGGAGCGTTCATTTGACTCGAGGTGGTACTAAGCTTTGGTACTGTCGGTGCGTGAAACGAAAACACGCAAGTTTTGAGAAGTGCGCGTGTTTCATCGTCCACACCCGACACCGGATACGGATAAGGGGGCCGTCGCAAGCCTTCGTAAATGGCTGGAAGCAAACGGATTGATGCCATGAACAATGTCATGATGATCAATGGTTATCGCGCCATTATTCAGTATGACCCCGAATTCGAGATGTTTCGCGGAGAATTCACGGGACTCAATGGGGGCGCCGATTTCTATGCCGATAGTGTCTGTGCCTTGCGCAAGGAAGGGGAGATATCGCTGCGTGTCTTCTTGGATACTTGCCGCGAGATGGGGATCGATCCTGTCAGGGCGTACTCTGGAAAGTTCCAGGTCCGCGCTCCCGAATCGATGCACAAGCAGGCGGTTGATGCAGCCAAGGCCCGCGGCATCAGCCTGAATCAGTTGTTGACGACTGCGCTAGAGAACGAGCTATCGACGTGACGTCGATGAATTGAGGTCAAAACGTACCGAGATTGCTGGACTCATGGGGTGTGCTGGACCCTTTTCTTACACCAGGTCGGCAGCCGTCAACACCATGATCCCCACACTGATGGAGACCAGGCTAAGCAAGGTGCTGAGCATGATGATGCTGGCGGCGAGGCGTTGATTGGCGCCGGCCCCCCTGGCCATGACGTAGGCTACGGCGGCGGTGGGGCTACCGAGAAACAGGAACAGCATGCCGAGTTCGGCGCCCCGAAAGCCCACCGCCAGTGCCAGTGCAACACCGATGGCCGGCATGACGGCAACCTTCCACAGGCTGGCCGACAGCGCCAGGGTTCCGCTCTCACGGGCGGCCTGCAGGCTCAGGCTGCCACCGATGCAGATCAGCGCCAGCGGTAGCGACAGCGAGGCCAGGTAGTCGCCGGATGTCATCAGCCAGGGCGGCAAGTCGAGGTGAAGGTAGGTCAGCGGCAGGGCGGCGACGATACCGATGATCAATGGGTTGGTGGCGACGTCCTTGAGGATCGCCAGGGGACGTGAGCTGACCACCGGACTGTAGACCGACAGTACAATGGCCGACATTACCAGGTTGACGATGATGATGCCGCCGGCCATGACACTGCCGAGCGACAGACCAAAGTCGCAGTACATGTTGGCCGACAGGGCCAGTCCGACGATACCGCAGTTGCCGCGAAAGGCACCTTGCACAAAGACGCCGCGATCCACTCGCGGGCAGCGCCACAGGGCCCAGCCCCAGATGACAAGAAAGATGGCCACCGAGACGACCAGATAGAAACCGACCAGTCCGAGCTTCAGGTCCTGGCCGGGATCGGCGCGCAGCAGGCTCAGGAACAACAGCGTTGGCATGGTCAGGCGAAACACCAGGCTCGAGGCGGTGTCGACGAAGGCTTGATCGATCCAGCCCAGACGCTTCAGAACGGCGCCGATGAAGACCATGGCGAAAACGGGCAGGCTGACGCCGAGGGTGCTGGCAAGGATGCTGATATCGATGGGGGAGACCCTCCTGCTCGGATAGCACGCTAAAGGACTTAATATACTATGTATGATTTATAGTTGGGAAGCCTTTGGGTGGACGGCGTCGGGTGAGGTTCCTGGTATGACCGGGAGCGCGGGACTTGGATGGTGGCTGGATTCAGGAATCTGAGGGCCAATCACGGTGCGGTTCGACCAGGGAGAGGGCCGGTCGAAGAAGAGGTGGTGAAGAGGACGTGAAGATGAGGTGAAGAGAACGACTGAAGAGGGCGCACGTCGGGGCTTCTGGTGCGCCCTTGTCAAGAGAGTTCAGCGCGCCAGCCAGAGTCCGATGACCACCGCCACGGCCACGGTGGTGAAGAACAGACGGTTGCGCAGGCGGGTATCGCGGGCGGGTTTACGGGACACGCGTTGCTCCTTGGTAGCGGGGAGTCAGGGGGAATGCCGGGGAATCTAGGCTTTGGTTCACTTGGCGGCCTAGGGTAATGCCGTTAGCCTGCCAAGGCTACAGCGGCGGGTCGCCGCCTCTCATCGGATGAGACAGAATCATGCCAGATACCCCAACCTTGCTGTTCGCCCATGCCAATGGCTTTCCCGGCGGCAGTTACAGAAGCCTGCTGGCACCACTCGCAGAGCGCTTCGACGTCCAGCCGCTCGATCGCCTGGGCCACCATCCCGATTTTCCCGTGGGCCACAACTGGTTGGCATTGCGTGATGAATACCTCGAGAGCACCCGCCACCTGGCCGGACCCTTTATCGGTGTCGGCCACTCCATGGGCGGGGTGATCACCGCCATGGCGGCGCGCCAGGAGCCGGAGCGGTTCCAGGCCGTGGTGATGCTCGACCCGCCGCTGATGCTGGGCATCGACGCCTTGGCCATGCGCGTCAGCAAGTGGCTCGGCATGGTGGATCGAGTGACGCCGGCAGGCAAGAGCAAGGGGCGCCGTACCCGTTGGGAAAGCCGTGATGCGATGCGCGCTCAACTCCGGCGCAAGGGTCTGTTTCGCAGCTTCACCGAGGAGGCGCTGGACGACTACATCGATGCCGGCACCACGACCCTGGAGGACGGCGCGGTGGTGTTGAGCTATGACCCGGATATCGAGGTCGAGATCTTCCGTCATCTGCCCCACCATCTGGATCGTCTGCCCACGGAGGTACGAGTACCTCTGGGTGTGCTGGCAGGGGAGACGTCTGACTTGCTGACCGAGGCACGTTGCCGACGTCTCAGCCGGCGCGGTATCGCCCTGGACAGGGTGCCCGGCAGTCATATGTTTCCGATGGAGCAGCCCGAGGCAACGCGACGCGCCTTGCTTGCCATGATCGACCGTCTGCTGGGCGAAGGGGCAACGCAATGAAGCCAGCGGGAGAAGCGCTTCGCCTGGCACAGGGGCGCCTGGCCGCACTGGCCTGGGGACGCACGGAGGCGCCGGTGTGGCTGGCGCTGCACGGCTGGCTCGACAACGCCGCAAGCTTTGCGCGTTTAGCGCCGGTGCTGGCCGAACGGCTCGATATACGCCTGGTGGCCATCGACATGGCCGGCCATGGACACTCCGAGCGGCTGCCCGGTGACTACGACTACGCCATCTGGGACTACTGCCACGACCTGCTCGATGCACTGGATGATCTCGGACTGGATAGTGCCCCGGTGCTGGCTCACTCCCTCGGCGCCGGGGTGGCCTGCCTGGTCGCCGCGGCCTGGCCCGAACGCATCGAGCGCCTGGTGCTGATCGACGGTCTGGGGGCCTTGACCACCCCACCTGAAGATACCGCTGGCCAGTTGGGGCGTTCGTTGCGGGCCCAGCGTCGCCGTCGCTCGCGGATTCCTCATTATGCCGATCTGGATACCGCGGTGGCGGCGCGGGTCGCCGGTGGCGCCACCCCGGTGGATGCCGAGACGGTGCGCGACATCGTGGCCAGGAACCTGACCCCCTGCGACGAGGGCGGCCTGCGGCTGCGCACCGACCCGCGCCTGCTGCGCCCCTCCCCCGTGCGGCTGACCGATGACCAGGTCGCGAATCTGCTCGAGGCTATTGCCTGCGAGGTACTGCTGGTCGAAGGGCGTGACGGTATTCTCGGGGAACGGCCACGAGGGGTGGCTTCGCGAGCACGCGTTCGCCGCCTGACCCGTCGCGTGCTGGAGGGCGGACACCATCTTCATGCCTCGCCGCAGCACGCCCCCGCGGTGGCCGACGCCATCGTCGAGGCGTTGTCCGCAACACCTTGATCGACAAGACGATCTTGGCAGCCAGTCGGTGGATGAGTCTTGGCCGCTGCGCCGTGACAGGCCGCGTAAGCTTTTCCACGGTGGGTTAGTCTAAGCTTATAGACAGGCCTGCGAGTGCGAGGCATGCGCTGTTCAAGCGCTGCCCGCGCGGCCAATCCGCAGCAGGAGGGCATTGCCATGACCGTCTATCGCCACGATTGTCCCCCGGGATCGAGCGGCAAGCGCATTGCGCTGACATTGGGTAGTGGTGGTGCCCGAGGCTATGCCCACATCGGTGTGCTGCAGGAACTGGTCGCCCGCGACTATGAAGTGGTGGCGATCTCGGGGTGCTCCATGGGCGCCCTGGTCGGGGGCATCTTTGCTGCGGGGAAGCTCGAGCCCTACCGTCAGTGGGTCGAGGAGCTGGGCTCCTTCGGCGTACTTCGCCTGCTCGACATGTCGTTCACCTCCATGGGTGCCATGCAGGGCAGGAAGGTGATGAGCAAGATCGAGTCGTTTATCGGTGACGTCGCCATCGAGGACCTGCCCATTCCCTTCACCGCGGTGGCGACCGACCTGATGCGCCAGCGAGAAGTGTGGTTTCAGCGGGGGTCCCTGCTCAAGGCTATCCGTGCCTCCATCGCCATACCCGGGGTCTTCACGCCGGTCGAGGATGGGCCTCGGCTACTGGTCGATGGCGGTCTGCTCAATCCGCTGCCGATCATCTCCAACGTGTCGGTCCACGCGGACCTGGTGATGGCGGTCAACGTCACCGCCAACAGCCCCAACCTTGTCTCTCTCGAGGAGTTGCTGCCGGTGGAGTGCCCGAGCTGCGATGAGGCCCGGGGCGGTAAAGGTACCAACGGAGAGCGCCGCAGGGGCGATCGACGCGGTGCGCTGATGGCGCGGCGTTTTCAGGAAAGCGCCGAATCGGAGGCCGAAGCCGACCGTGCCGAGCGCGGTAATGCCGCGCTGGGGCGCAAGGACTGGGGGCGGCTGGCCACCATCCTGACCTCCTTCGACATCACCCAGGCGGCGTTGGCGCGCTACAAGGAGGCGGGCTATCCGCCGGACATCCTGGTGGAGATACCCAAGACCGTCTGCGGTTCCTTCGAATTCCACCGTGCCAGGGATCTGATCCGTCTGGGGCGTCACCTGACCTGCCAGGCGCTGGATCGCATCGAGACCTGCGGTATCGTCGAGCAGACCGAAAAGCCAGCAGGCTGACCCAGGGCATCGGCCGCGACTTCCAGGCCCATATCGACTGCGCCGCCTCAGCAGCATCTGGGTCGCACCGATGCACCTTCTGACAGGGGGGCAGGGTGTCTGTCTGACCGGGGCTCAGGGCGTTTGTCCGCGCCGTCTCAGCAGCACGTAAACCGCACCGGTGCCGCCTTCGGCGTCGGTGGCCGAACAGAAGGCCAGCACGCTCGGCCATTCTCTCAACCACGCATTGACGTGACTCTTGATCACCGGATAGTCGGCGGTGGCGCCCCAGGCCTTGCCGTGGACCACGATCACGCAGCGATGGCCACTGGCCACCGAGTCACGCAGAAAGCTCTCGAGTTCCGAGCGAGCCTCCTCGAGGCTGTAGCCGTGCAAGTCCAGACCGCCTTCCCAGCCGATCATCCCGCGCTTCAACTGGCTACGGGTGCGATAGGGCAGGTCGGGAAGGGCAAAGTCCAGATACTCCGATGGGCGTACCGGCTCGACTCGGCCATCCGAGGTGCGCCCGGTGGCCACGTCATCACCCGCGCTGACGGCGGCAGCGCGGCGCGCGGCGGCGGCCTGATCTCGCTGGGCACGGGTGGTCGGGCGCGGCTTGCCGGTGTCGGCGCGGTTGTGGCGGATACGACGGACACCTGCCTGCTCCAGGGCCTGGCGAAACGCGCTGATCTCGTCGTCGGGCGGTGGCTGGCGCTGGCTCATGGGGTCCTCGGGTCCGGTAAAAGGGAGGCCCAGTATACCGTGGTGGCCGTGGCAGTGAACCGCCGGCACGGATACAATGCCTTGCGAGTCAGATAGCCATCTATATCGCTATCTCGATCTCTATCTATATCGCTATCCAGGATCTTGCATCTGCCTTCGCCCCTGGAACGGAAGGGACCTTCGCGTGAAGGTCGTCGAAGGCGGTGATTGTCCATGCGATCCTGGCGCACGCCTCTTCTTGAACCCGATCGACAGGATGCCCTCTTGGCCGACTCTTCCTCCTCTCCGTCCACTTCCAGGTCTTCGACGCTGGCGCTCCCCGACGCTGAATTGGCCGACGGCCTGTTCACCCTGCGCGACTGTCTGCGCTGGGCAACCAGCGAGTTTCACCTGGCGGGGCTGACCTACAGCCACGGCACAGACAGCGCCTGGGACGAGGCGGTGGCACTGGTGCTTGGCGCCTTGCATCTGCCCTGGAACGTGGACCCCGGCGTGCTGGACGCGCGGCTGCTGCCGATGGAACGCGAGCGCATCGTCGGTCTGGTGCGCGCCAGGATCAGCGACAGGCGGCCCTTGCCCTACCTGCTCGGCGAGGCCTTCTTCGCCGGGCTTGTGTTCAGTGTGGACGAGCGGGTGTTGATTCCGCGCTCGCCGATTGCCGAGTTGATCGAGTCGGGCTTTCAGGCCTGGTTCCCCGAGGAGCCGCCTCGGCGCATCCTCGACCTGTGCACCGGCTCGGGCTGTATCGGCATCGCCTGCGCCGAGTATCTGCCTACCGTCGAGGTGGACCTGTCCGATATCAGCCAGGACGCCCTGGCGGTGGCCCGTGAGAACATCAATCGCCACGACGTAGGCCGGCGCGTGCGCGCGGTGCACAGCGACGTCTTCGATGGCCTGGAAGGTCAGCGCTACGACTTGATCGTGTCCAACCCGCCCTACGTCGATATCCGCGACCTGACCACCATGCCGGAGGAGTTCCGTCATGAGCCGGCTCTGGCGCTGGGGGCGGGCAGCGATGGCCTGGATATCGTCAGACGTATCCTGCGCGAGGCAAGAGCGCACCTCAGCGACCACGGCGTGCTGATCGTCGAGGTCGGCAACTCCGATCATCATCTGGAAGCGGCCTTCCCCGAGGTTCCCTTCCTGTGGCTCGAATTCGAGCGCGGCGGTCAGGGCGTGTTTGCCCTCACCGCCGAAGAACTCGACGCCCATGCGGCGTCCTTTGCACAACAATAGAGGAGCGCCCATGTCCGGCAATACCTTCGGCAAGCTGTTTACCGTCACCACCTTTGGCGAGAGTCACGGGCTTGCGCTCGGCGCCATCGTCGATGGCTGCCCGCCTGGCATCGAGCTCAGCGAGGCCGATCTGCAGGCCGACCTGGATCGTCGCCGTCCAGGCACGTCGCGCCATACCACCCAGCGTCGTGAGCCTGATCAGGTGAAGATCCTGTCGGGCGTGTTCGAGGGGCGCACCACCGGTACCTCGATTGGCCTGTTGATCGAGAACACCGACCAGCGCTCCAAGGACTATTCGAAGATCAAGGACCATTTCCGGCCGGCCCACGCCGACTACACCTATCACCACAAGTACGGCGAGCGCGACTATCGCGGTGGCGGACGTTCCAGTGCCCGCGAGACCGCCATGCGGGTGGCCGCCGGGGCCATCGCCAAGAAGTACCTGGCGAGCCAGGGCATCGTGGTGCGTGGCTACATGAGTCAGCTGGGCGAGCTGGCCATCGAGTTTCGTGACTGGGAAGCGGTCAACGACAACCCCTTCTTCTGTCCCGACCCCGAACGGGTGCCGGAACTCGAGGCCTACATGGACCAGCTTCGCCGTGACCAGGACTCGGTGGGGGCGAAGATCACCGTCACCGCCGAAGGGCTGCCGCCCGGGCTTGGCGAGCCGGTGTTCGACCGCCTCGATGCCGAACTGGCCCACGGCCTGATGAGCATCAACGCGGTCAAGGGCGTCGAGATCGGTGACGGCTTTGCCAGCGTGGCCCAGCGTGGCAGCCAGCACCGTGACGAGATGATCCCGGAGGGTTTTCTGTCGAATCATGCCGGTGGCGTACTGGGAGGCATCTCCAGCGGCCAGACGCTGATCGCTCACCTGGCGCTCAAGCCGACCTCCAGCATCACCATTCCTGGGCGCTCCATCGACGTGTACGGCAACCCGGTGGAGGTGGTGACCAAGGGACGCCACGATCCCTGCGTGGGGATTCGTGCCACGCCCATCGCCGAAGCGATGATGGCGCTGACCCTGATGGACCACCTGCTGCGTCATCGCGCACAGAACAGTGATGTGCGAGTCAGCACACCACGGCTACGCTGAATCGCAGAGCATGACAGGACTGCTACACTCAAGTAACTGTGGCAGGGAAGGTGCAGGATGCAGGCATCTTTGCGCCCGATAGCGCGGGCTACCGGCGCCACACACCGCCATACAAGGATCACGAGGCCAGCATGAAGATCAACGTCGAATTCGATCTGACCCCGGAAGAGTTACGCCAGGCATTGGGGCTTCCCAATATCGAGGCCTTCCAGCAGGACCTGCTCGATCGCATTCATCGGCAGATGGAGTCCGGTGTCGAAGGCTACGATCCGATGAGCCTGATGCAGCCGTTCCTGCAACAGCCGGCGCTGCAGCAGGGACTGTCCCAGGGGCTTGCCAGTTTCGGCAACTATCAGAAGATGATGATGGATATGCTGACCCAGGCCGCCCAGAGCGCCAAGGGTTCTTCTGCCAAGGATGACAAGGCCGAGGAGGCGTCAAGCTCCACGGCGCCGCGGTCCAGTGGGGCGGCCAAGGCCAGCTCGCGCAGCGCCAAGGGCGGCAAGAGCTAGCCAGGTGCTCGTCAAGTGCCCGCCAGGGGCCCGCAGGAAAGCGGCCACGGGTATGACGGGGAGGGCAGATTCGCCGATGGCGAGGGTGCGGGGCGTCTTGATGCACAATCGCGCAGGAGGCGACGCCTGTCATGGCGTTGTCACCGAGGGTGTGCCAGACTGAGTTTGTTGCGCTGCAACAACGCTGTCCTCAGCATGCTTCCTGGACGGAGGCGCCATGGCGGACAGTGGCAGCGGATTGCCGAGTGGACAGACACCATCGACACGATTCCAGGAGGTTCGGTCATGCAAGACAAGATGTTCGACAACTTCAACGAGCAGACTCGTCAGTTCTTCGAGCCGATGCGCAAACTCAACTCCCTGATGCTGGACAACATGCAGAAGATGTCCCAGTACCAGATGGAGTCGATGAAGCGCTACAGCCAGATGGGTACCGAGCGCATGCGTGAAGCCACCGCGATCAACGACGCCGAGGGGCTGCGCGACTTCTCTACCCGTCAGGCCGAGATGCTCAACGAACTGTCGGCGCAGATGCTCGAAGATGCCCGCGCCATGAGCGAAATGAGCCTCGAGTTCAAGAGCGAACTGGAGTCGCTGTTTGCCGAGTCCGGCCAGCAGCTTGCCGATCAGGCGACCCAGGCCCGCGACCAGGCGACCGAGGCGGTCGAGAAGGCCACCCAGCAGGTCACCGAGGCAGCCGAAAAGGCCACCCAGCAGGCCAGCCAGGCGACTTCACAGGCTGCCTCCCAGGCCTCGTCTCAGACCAGCAGCGCCAGCAAGTCGACCGGCGGAACCGCCAAGGCGACCTCCAGCCGCAAGCGCACCTGAGCCAAGCGGGTCTGAGGCAGGCGCACCTGAGACAAGAGTACTGTTGGACGTGCCAACGAGTGAGCGGCCGCAGGCGAGTGCAGGCATTGGCGTGAAGCGCCTGCCGCACGACGGTATAGACAGCGGCGGCCGACTCGCCCCCCAACAACGATGACGAAACGAGGGTGGATAGCTGCGACGCCGCGAGGCCGACGGTGGTCCACCCTTTTTTGCAGGGCAGGCCAGAGGAGAACGCAATGGCGGCAGGTGATCAGGCGGCGGACAACCCGGAGGAATGGGGCAACCAGCTATCGGTGCTGGGTGCCGAGTACCAGGCGTTGATGGAAGATTTCCTTTCGCGCATGGTGCCCAATGACGCAGCGGATTCGGTGATGGAGGACATTCGCAACAGCTTCCAGGCCGGTGCCGAATCGCTGATGCGCAATCCCACTCTGCTATGGGAGACCCAGGCCAAGCTGATGCAGGATCAGATGGCGCTGTGGCAACAGGCCATGGCGGCGGCCAGCGGCGGTGCCTTCGAGCCCTTGGTGACGCCGTCCCGCGGCGATCGCCGCTTCAAGGACGAGGCCTGGACCAGCGATCCTGGCTACAACGCCATCATGCAGCAGTATCTGCTGTTCTCGAACACCGTCGAGACTCTGGTGGACAAGCTCGACGATCTGAGCCCCGGCGAGAAGCGCAATCTGTCCTTCTACGCGCGTCAGATGGTCAACGCCATGTCGCCGACCAACTTCGTCTCCACCAATCCCGAAGTCATGCGCAAGACCCTCGAGACCCGGGGCCAGAACCTGGTCGACGGTCTGTCGCGTCTGCGCGAGGACCTGGCCAACTCGGCCGAGGGTCTCAACGTCACCATGACCGATCGCAGCGCCTTCGAGGTCGGTGAAAACATCGCGGTGTCACAAGGCGCGGTGGTGATGGAAAACGAGCTGATCCAGCTGATCCAGTACGCGCCTACCACCGAGAAGGTGTTCAAGACGCCGCTGTTGATCGTGCCACCCTGGATCAACAAGTTTTACGTGCTCGACCTGCGCCCGGAAAACTCGCTGGTGAAGTGGCTGGTGGACCAGGGCCACACCGTGTTCCTGATCTCCTGGCGCAACCCCGGCCCGGAGCAGCGCGATCTGACCTGGGCGGACTATATGCAGCTTGGTCCAATCGCGGCGCTGGACGGCATCGAGCAGGCCACCGGCGAGAAGTCGGCCAACTTCCTGTCCTACTGCATCGGCGGCACCCTGACGGCCTCGACCATGGCCTACCTGACCAGCACCCGGCGCGGGCGCAAGGCCAAGTCGGTGACCTACATGGCGACCCTGCAGGACTTCCGTGACCCCGGCGAGATCGGCGTCTTCCTGAGCGAACCGGTACTTCAGGGCATCGAAGCCAAGCTCGAGCAGGATGGTTACCTGGATGGCCGCGTCATGGCCTACTCGTTCAACCTGCTGCGGGAGAACGACCTGTTCTGGTCGTTCTACGTCAACAACTACCTGAAGGGCGAGGATCCTGCGGCCTTCGACCTGCTGTACTGGAATACCGACGGCACCAACCTGCCAGCGGGTACCCACGGCTGGTACCTGCGTCACCTGTATCAGGAGAACCAGCTGGTCGAGCCAGGCGGTGTCGAGCTCGACGGTGTCAAGATCGACCTGCGCAAGGTGTCGACGCCGAGCTACTTCATCGCCACCAAGGAAGACCATATCGCCAAGTGGAACAGCAGCTACTACGGCGCGCTGTTGCCCAAGGGCCCGGTGACCTTCGTGCTGGGGGGCTCCGGCCATATCGCCGGTGTGGTCAATCCGCCGCACAAGAACAAGTACGGCTACTGGACCAACGACGAGCTACCCGACAACCACGAAGAGTGGCTGGCCGGGGCCAAGGCCAATGAAGGCTCCTGGTGGCCCCACTGGCAGGAGTGGATGGTCAAGGGTGGCTACGTGGACGCCGACAAGATGGTCGATGCCCGCGAGCCTGGTGGCGGTGAGCTGCCGCTGCTGGAGCCCGCGCCGGGGCGTTTCGTCAAGACCAGCATCCCTGAAGTGCTGGGCGAGGCGGAGGACGACGAGGCCGCCGAGTAACGTTCGTCAGCGTGACAGGCAGGAGGGTATCCGAGGAACGCATCTGGCCCTTGGTACCCGCCTGACGCTCGTACACTGATCCGCACTGTTGCAACATGGTGGCAACACGGTTGCAACACAACAACGCCGCGAGGGCCTGAGCCCTCGCGGCGTTGTCGTTTGTGGTGAATGTCGTTCGCGGCCAGAGCTGCGTCGACGGTCGTTGGCTTGCGTCGGCTTGCGTTGGCTTAGCCCCGCCGGCGCCACAGTGCGCCCGCCAGCAGCATCAGCCCGGCGACGAGCCAGGTGGGCCAGCTACCGGTGCGGGTGAAGGGCGTCAGCCCCTGCATCGGCTGCACCTGACCGTCCAGGCGAGCCGTCTCGAACTGGGGCAGCTGGTCGAGCAGGCGTCCCTGATCGTCGATGATGGCGGTGATGCCATTGCTGGTGGCACGCATCACGTAGCGGCCGTTTTCCAGGGCGCGCAGCCGGGCCATTTCCAGGTGCTGGTGGGGGCCGATCGAATCGCCAAACCAGCTGTCGTTGGAGACGGTGAGCAGCAGTTCCGAATCACGGGCACGCTCGGCCACCAGGTCGGCGTAGATGATCTCGTAGCAGATGGCGTTGCCGAGGGTGTGACCGGCGGCGGTCATCGGCGGCTGCGTATCCGGTCCTGGCGTCATGGCAGGCATCGGCAGGTCGAAGAAGGCGATGGCGCCCCTGAGCAGGCTTTCCAGTGGCAGGTACTCGCCGAAGGGCACCAGGTGGGCCTTGCGATAGGCGCCACTGGCGTTGCCGTAGGCGCTCACGGCGTTGAAGAAACGCCCGTCGGCGTCGCGCTGAAGGATGCCGGTCAGCAGCGCCGTCTCGGGGGCCAGCGCCGCCTGGGCGCGGGCCATGATCGGCTCGGCCTGGTCCTCGAACATCGGCAGGGCCGCCTCGGGCCAGATAACGATGTCCGGCTCCACCGGGACGGTCGCCTCCAGGTCACCGGTCATGCCCAGATAGGTATTGACCGCCTGGCGCTGGCCTTCTGGCAGCCACTTGATCTCCTGGGGCAGGTTGCCCTGCAACAGGGCCACGTTCAGCGGATCACCGGTGGGCGAGGTCCACTGGTTCGGCAGCAGCCAGGGCAGACCCCACAGGGCCACCAGCGGCAGGGCGGCCAGCGGTCGTGGCCGCGCGAGCTCCGTCAGCAGCACGCCGCTGGCCGCCACCACCAGCGACAGCAGGTAGACGCCACCCAGGGGCGCCAGCGCCGACAGCGGTGAGTCGACCTGGGTGCTGCCGAGCAGCAGCCAGGGAAAGCCGGTGAACAGCCAGGTCCTGATCCACTCCATCAGTACCCAGAAGCCGACGAAGCCGAGCCCGCCCGCCAGCGCGGTGGGGCGGGCCGGCATCAGGCGCCGGAACAGCCCCATCGGCAAGGCGACGAACAGCGCCATGCTGGCCACGAACAGGGCGGTCAGGAAGAACGCCAGCGGTGCGCTGGTGTAGCCATAGTCGTGGATCGATACGTAGACCCAGGAGGCGCCGCTTCCGAACAGTCCAAGGCCGTAACACCAGCCGCGCGACAGCGCCTGGCGTGCGCTCTGACGGTAAAGGCCGGCATAGACCAGGGCGGCGGCCAGCGGGGCCAGCCACCACCAGGAAAAGGGGGCGGCGGCGAGGGTCGTCAGCCCTCCGGCAATCAGGGCGGCAAGGTAGCCGGCCCTGCCGCCGAGCACTCGCTCGAGCATGGGGTCCATCCTTGGTGTGGGCGAGAAAGGCAAGGCGTCCCCGGACGGGGACGCACGGGTTCAGTCGTCGGTACGGCTTTCGGGTTCTACCTCGAGCAGCCGGATACGCCGATTGTCGGCGTTGAGCACGGTGAAGCGCCAGCCCCCGATCAGAGTATGTTCGCCGCGCGCCGGCAGGTGGCCGAAACGCTGCATCACCAGTCCTCCCAGGGTATCGAACTCGTCGTCGGAGAAGCGCGTGCCGAAGCGCTCGTTGAAGTCCTCGATGGGGGTCAGGGCACGCACCGCGTAGCGATCATCGCCCAGCTGGCGGATGTCCTCTTCCTCGTCGGTGTCGTGCTCGTCTTCGATGTCGCCGACGATCTCCTCGAGGATGTCCTCGATGGTGACGATCCCGGCGGTGCCGCCGTACTCGTCCACCACCACCGCCATATGGCTGTGGGTGTCACGGAACTCCTTCAACAGGCTGTTGAGGCGCTTGGACTCCGGCACGAACATGGCAGGGCGCAGGACTTCTTCAAGCTGGAAGGGGCGGTCGTCGCTGGACCCCTGCAGCAACGGCAGCAGGTCCTTCACCAGCAGGATGCCCTTGACCTCGTCGAGGTTCTCGCCGATCACCGGGTAGCGCGAGTGACCGGTCTCGAGAATGATCGGCAGGTAGTCCTCCAGCGGCTGATCGAGCTCCAGGGCGGTGACCTGGGAGCGCGGGATCAGCACCTCCCTGACCTGCTGGTCGCTGATGTTCAGGGCGCCTTCGATGATGGTCATGGCATCCTGCTCAAGCTTCAGGCGGCTGCCCGCCTGGCGCAGGAATTCGCGCAACTCTTCTCGCGAGCTGGGTTCGTCACTGTCGCTGGACAGGGCACTGAAGAGTTTGTCGAACCAGGATTTGTTGGGGGCCTGGCTACTCGATCGGTCTTCGCTCATGCGTCGGCTCTCTCGTCCTCGCTACCGGGATCCGGAGATGGGGCCGGCGGGGCGTAAGGGTCGTCAATGCCCAGGCCGGCAAGGATACTGCGCTCGAGGCCTTCCATGAGGTCGGCCTCCTCATCCTCGATATGGTCATGGCCCAGCAAATGCAAGGTGCCGTGGACAACCATATGAGCGTAGTGATCGATCAGCGACTTGTCCTGCTCGCGTGCTTCGCGCACGACCACCGGATGGCAGATCACCAGATCGCCAAGCAGCGGAAGCTCGAGGCCTGGCGGGGCCTCGAAGGGGAATGACAGGACATTGGTCGGGGCATCCTTGCCACGGTAGTCACGGTTGAGGGTCTGGCTCTCGTCGGCGTCGACCAGGCGAATCGTGAGTTCCGACTCCGCCCGTTCGGGGTAGTGGGCCAGCACGGCGTCGACCCAGCGCTCGAGGTCATCGGCCTCTGGCAGGTCGCTGGCCTCGCTGGCCACCTGACGGTCCACGCAGGCGCTCATCGGTGGGCGTCTCCGTCACCGTTCATGGACTGTAGACGCTCGGCACGCTCCAGCCGACGCTCTTCGGCACGCGCCTCGCGGCGGGCGCGCTCCTCGGCTTCCTGGTTGGCCTCGAACAGGTCGTAGGCCTCGATGATACGCTGCACCAGCGGGTGGCGAACCACGTCCTTGGCGGCGAAGTGGGTCACCCCGATACCGGCGGTGTCCTTGAGCACATCGAGCACCTGGATCAGGCCGGAGCTCTGGCCCTTGGGCAGGTCGACCTGGGTCACGTCGCCGGTGATCACCGCGGTGGAACCGAAGCCGATGCGGGTCAGGAACATCTTCATCTGCTCGCGAGTGGTGTTCTGGCTCTCGTCGAGAATGATGAAGGCATTGTTCAGGGTGCGCCCGCGCATGTAGGCCAGCGGCGCGATCTCGATCACCTGGCGCTCGATCAGCTTGGCGACTTGCTCGAAGCCGATCATCTCGTACAGGGCGTCATACAGTGGGCGCAGGTAGGGATCGATCTTCTGGGCAAGGTCACCGGGCAGGAAGCCGAGCTTCTCGCCGGCTTCCACCGCCGGGCGCACCAGCAGGATGCGTCGCACCTGCTGTTGGTTGAGCGCTTCCACCGCAGCCGCCACCGCCAGGTAGGTCTTGCCGGTGCCGGCGGGGCCGATGCCGAAGTTGATGTCGTGGTTGCGGATGCTGGTGACGTAGCCCTGCTGATTGAGGCCGCGCGGCTTGATCAGGGTGCGCGGGGTACGAATCAGCACCTCGCCCTCGCCGGCGTCTTCTTCGGCGTCCTCGTCGAGGGCCTCGATGCCGGCTTCCTGCAGGAACAGGTGCACGGTGTCCGGGGTCAGCTCGGTGGCCTCGGCCTCACGATAGAGGTGTTCCACCAGGTTCGCGGCCGCCTTGACGCGAGCGCCGGGGCCGGCCAGCTGGAACATGTTGCCGCGGTTGCGCAGGGTGACGCCGAGCCGGCTTTCGATCAGCTTCAGATGCTCGTCGCGCTGGCCACACAGGTTGGCAAGACGGCGGGGCTCGTTGGGTTCGAGGTTGAGCGTGATGATGCGGTTGGCCTGGGTCGATGGCTGGCTCAAGGCGTGAAGAATCCGTGTTTGGGTGGCTTTGAAGGTTCAGCTTACTGCCCCGGCGTGGGCCAGGGCAATGCTCCGGGTCCTGTGCATTGGCGATCGTCATGGTGAAACGGCCAAGCCGCCCGTCCCGGAGCAGGGCGAGCCTCAGTAGCGCTCGCCGGAAGCCAGTTCGCCACGCAGCGAGTTGGGCAGGGCCTCGGTGATCTCGACGTCGACGAAGTAGCCGATCAGCTCGGTGGGATTGGCCGCGCGGAAGTTGACCACCCGGTTGTTCTCGGTGCGTCCGGACAGCTGGCCCGGGTCGCGGGGCGAGAAGCCGCTGACCAGCACGCGCTGGGTAGTGCCCACCATGCGCCGACTGATCTGCATCGCCTGCTGGTTGATGCGCTCCTGCAGGATCGCCAGACGCTGCTTCTTGATCTCTTCCGGGGTCTCGTCGTCAAGCGCCGCCGCCGGGGTGCCCGGGCGAGCGGAGTAGACGAAACTGAAGGACACGTCGAAGCCGATGCGATGGATCAGGTCCATGGTCGCCTCGAAGTCCTCCTCGGTCTCGCCCGGGAAGCCGATGATGAAGTCCGAGGAGAAGCTGATGTCCGGGCGCAGGGCGCGGATGCGCTCCATCTTGTCGACGTACTCTTCGACCGTGTGACCGCGCTTCATCGCCGCCAGGATGCGGTCGGAACCGGCCTGCACCGGCAGGTGAAGGTGGCTGACCAGCTCCGGAATCTCGGCGTAGGCCTCGATCAGGCTGTCGCTGAACTCCACCGGGTGCGAGGTGGTGAAGCGGATACGGTCGATGCCGTCCACCGCCGCCACGCAGGCGATCAGTTCGGCCAGATCGATTTCGTCGCCGTCGTCGTTGAGCCCGCGGTAGGCGTTGACGTTCTGGCCCAGCAGGTTGATCTCGCGAACGCCCTGGTCGGCCAGGTGGAAGACCTCGTCCATGACCGCCTCGAACGGCCGCGAGACTTCCTCGCCACGGGTGTAGGGCACCACGCAGAAGGTGCAGTACTTGGAGCAGCCTTCCATCACCGAGACGAAGGCGCTGGCGCCGTCGGAGCTGGGCTTGGGCAGGTGATCGAACTTCTCGATCTCGGGGAAGGTGACGTCCACCACCGAGATCTGGTTGTCACGGCTGGCGTCGAGCATGCTCGGCACCCGGTGCAGGGTCTGGGGACCGAACACCATGTCGACGTGGGGGGCGCGCTTGCGAATGGCCTCGCCTTCCTGACTGGCCACGCAGCCGCCGACGCCGATCACCAGATCGGGGTTGGACTGCTTGAGCTTCTTCCAGCGACCGAGCTGGTGGAACACCTTCTCCTGGGCCTTTTCCCGAATCGAACAGGTGTTGAGCAGGATCACGTCCGCGTCCTGTTCGTTGTCGGTCAGTTCCATCTGATGGGAGTCGCCGAGCAGATCCGCCATGCGGGCAGAGTCGTACTCGTTCATCTGGCAGCCGTGGGTCTTGATGAAGAGTTTCTTCGTCATAGCAATATGTCGGGCTCCCGGCCCGATGGGCACCAGGGGTGCCTGGTCACGTGAGTGGTGGTGAATGGGCGCGAGACTGGCGGTCGAACGACCGTGGCGCATGGTGGCGCATTATACGCACCCGGCCCGGGTGGGGCCAGTTTGCCGATGTACCGGCCAGGGACCAGGGCAGGGCGCGCGGAGATCCCGGTGGATCTTGGTCCACCGGCCGGGGTATCCCGGTGAGCCAATGTGATAGTCTTGCGGGCGGATGGGAACGCGGGCTGGCTATTTTATGACCATTTTGTGCCAACCCCAGGTGTCTCGCCCGCAGGACAGCGATGTCCAGCGGTTTTCCCGACACTTGTCCACAGGAGCTGTGGAACGTTTGTCACCCTCCTTGGTCTCATCGCACGTTGCGGCTTGGCAGGAAGCCGGCGCAGCGTCACTCGAGTCGCAACCGAGCCCAGATTAGCCAGGAAAGACGGCATGAAAACGCAATTTCTCAAGACAGTGACCCTGGGCCTCGCCCTGACCGGCGCCGCCCTGCCGGCGATGGCTCAGGACGAGGGCACCTCACGGTGGGTGTCGGACGAACTCACCACCTATGTGCGCAGTGGCCCCACCGACGGCTACCGCATCGTCGGCACCTTGACCGCCGGCCAGCCGGTGACCCTGCTGGACACCTCCGGCGACTATTCCCAGGTCCGAAGCGACAGCGGAGACGTGGTCTGGGTCCCCAGCAGCGAACTGCAACAGACCCCCAGCGCCAGCGACCAGCTGCCCAAGCTCGAGGCAAGGGTGGAAGAACTCACCGAGGAGCTCGACGGCATCAACGAAAGCTGGGAAGAGCGCACTCGGACCATGACCGAGACCCTCGAGGTGCGCGAGAGCCGCATCGCCGAACTGGAAGCACGCAATCATGAGCTGGAGAGCGCCTTCAGCGATATCAGCGAGACCAACAAGGACCTCGAGGCTCGCCTGGAGACCCGCAAGGAAGACCTGCTGATGCGCTACTTCATGTACGGCGGGGGCGTCGCCGGGGCGGGCCTGATCGTCGGCCTGATCGTGCCGCACCTGCCGCGGCGTCGGCGCAAGCGCGACCGCTGGTTCTAGCACCCGGGACAGAGAATTCGATGCACGAACACTGGTTGAAACGCTGGGAAGAGGGGCGCATCGGCTTTCATCGCGATAGCGTTCATCCTGCACTGATCCGCCACTGGCCGATGCTGGGGGCGGTTCCCGGGACCAAGGTACTGGTGCCGCTGTGCGGCAAGAGCCTGGATATGCGCTGGCTGGCCGAGCATCAACATCCGGTGCTCGGCATCGAGCTGTCGGAGCGCGCGCTCGAACAGTTTGTGGAAGATGGCCGAGGGGAGGTGTCGCGCTACCAGCAGGACGGTTTCGCGATTCTGCGTCAGGGCAGTATCGAGCTATGGTGCGGTGACTTCTTCCACTTCCATATCGCCCAGGCCTCGGAGATCGGCGCCTTCTATGATCGCGCCGCCCTGATCGCCTTGCCCGAGGCCACCCGCCAGCGCTACGCCTTTCACCTGGCCCAGCTGATACCGCCTGGCGCGCGGGGGCTGCTGGTCAGTCTGAGTCGGAGCGGCGACGACGGTCCGCCGTTCCATGTGGACGGCGCTGAGGTGAGGCGGTTGTTCGACCCCAACTTCATCGTCACCCACCTGGAAGACGGCGAGCCCGAAGCCAATGGCTTTCGTGAGTCGGTCTGGGCGCTGGTACGGCGTGGTCCCACCACCGACGAGTGATTGAGTGCATCAAACCAAAGCGCGCCACCCACAAGGGGCGGCGCGCTGTCGTGTGCCTGCCTGGCCCGCCCCGCGGGGCGGGCGAGCGTCAGCGGGCCAGCAATTGGCCCAGCTCCGGGTCGGCGAAGGCCCGGTTCAGACCGTCGGTGAGCAGGTCGGTGACCATGCGCTGATTGGTTGCCTTGTCCGGCTTCACCGCATAACTCTGCACGCGGCGCGAGGTGTAGGTGCCGGTGTAGGTCTGGCCGTCATTGCTGGCTTCGGCCTCGATGACGCTTTCCAGTCTGGCCTCGTCCACCAGCGGCTGACTCTGGCCGCGTTCATAGCTCAGCTTCTTCAGCGTCAGCGTCAGGCTGGGGCGGCCCGGAGCCGGTTCGGCGGTGGGGCTGAAGCCCATCTCGCGCACCGCCCGCTCCACCTCGGCCTGAAGCCTCGGCACGATCTCGTGGGGGCTGACGCTGATGGTGGCGGTGGAGCTTGCGCTGCCGCTGCGGGTACCGAGCACGTCCGAGGGGCGGTCATCGGCGGCGATGACGGTGACCGCCTGGCCAGAGCCGGAGGCCGGCACGGCCACGCTGCGCTTGGGGTCGGGCTGCAGATGGTGGGGGCTCGAGCAGGCGCTGAGCGCGAGCAGCGCGGTCACACCAGCGGCGCCCAACAGAAGGCGACGAAGCATAGGGGGAACTCCTTGTCGTATTATCGGTAGAAATCGCACCGTAGTGCGCACTCGTCGGGCGAGGCTTTGCCTGGACGGGCGATAGTACGTCTATCAGAGGGGGGCGTGCAGCAAAAGTTCCTGGGCTGATCGAAGCGGACAAGGCCCGCCAGGTGGGCGTCTGCGCCGCACTCGCGGTGCTTGGACAGGGCGCCACCCTTGGCGGCGCTTGGACAGTGGCGCCACCCTTGGCGGTGCTTGGACAGTGGCGCCACCCTTGGCGGCGCTCAGACAGTGGCGCCGGACTCGCGACGCGTGGCGCTATCCTTGGCGGCGTGGTCACCAGGCCTGTCCGGTTGCTGGCTATCGGGCCGACTGTCTGGATAGTGGTGCCAGTGCTGGGGCAGGGCGTAGACCCGGGAGCCACGGCCAAGTGCCAGGCGTTCGGCGTCGCCATGGCTCAGGGTCGCCATCCAGGGCTCGTCCATCCAGTCGGCGTTCAGCTCGATGCGCACTTCGGCGCCCACCGGGACCACCGCGGTGACCACCGCGGGCAGGTGAGCGTCGGCACTGGGGGCGGCGGCCACCTGTACCTCGTGGGGGCGCAGCAGGATTTCCTGAGGGCCGTCGTCCAGGTCCAGTGTCAGGCGCGCCTCACCGCAGGTCAGCACGCCGCCGCGAACCTCGCCTTCCAGATGATTGACGTCGCCGAGGAATTCGAACACGAAGCGATTGCGCGGTTGACGGTACAGCGTCTCCGGGGTGTCGATCTGCTCGATACGGCCGTTGCTCATCACCACCACACGGTCAGACAGCTCCAGCGCTTCCTCCTGGTCGTGGGTCACGAACACGCTGGTGAAGCCCAGCTCGTCGTGCAGGTGCCTGAGCCAGCGACGCAGCTCCTGGCGGACCTTGGCATCGAGCGCCCCGAAGGGTTCATCGAGCAGCAGCACCTCTGGCTTGAGGGCCAGGGCGCGTGCCAGCGAGACACGCTGCTGCTGCCCGCCGGAGAGCTGCGCCGGGAAGCGTTCGGCCAGGTGAGACAGCTGCACCATCTCCAGTAGCTGCATGACCCGGGAGCGGATCTCACCGCTGGACGGACGCTCGCGGCGGGGCAGCACAGTCAGGCCGAAGGCGACATTGTCGAACACGCTCATATGGCGGAACAGCGCGTAGTGCTGGAACACGAAGCCGATACGCCGGTCACGTACGTGGACATGGGTCACGTCGCGTTCGCCGAACAGAATGCGGCAGTCGGGGTGGTCGTCCGGTGTCTCGAGCCCGGCGATGATCCGCAACAGGGTGGTCTTGCCGGAACCGGACGGGCCCAGCAGGCCGATCAGCTCGCCGCTGTTGATGTCCAGGTCGATGGGAGACAGCGCCTGGGAGCGTCCGAAGTGCTTCTGGATATGGTCGAGACGAATGCTCATGTCAGGGCCTCCCGGCGCGTCGCGCGCCATTCGAGCGTGGCCTTGGCGGCCAGGGTAAGCAGGGCGATCAGCGCCAGCAGGGCGGCGCTGGCGAAGGCGCCGACGGTGTTGTAGTCCTGATACAGAAGCTCCACGTGCAGCGGCAGGGTGTTGGTCTCGCCGCGGATGGCCCCGGAGACCACCGAGACCGCGCCGAATTCACCCACCGCCCGGGCGTTGGTCAGGATCACGCCGTAGAGCAGGGCCCAGCGGATATTGGGCAGGGTCACCCGGCGAAACAGCGTAAAGCCGCGTGCGCCGAGGGTTACCGCCGCTTCTTCCTCGCGGGAGCCCTGGGCCTGCATCAGCGGGATCAGCTCCCTGGCGACGAAGGGGCAGGTGACGAAGATGGTCACCATCAGGATGCCGGGCCAGGCGAACATCAACTGGATGTCGTGGGCATCCAGCCAGCCGCCGATCCAGCCGTTGCGGCCGTAGAGCAGCAGGTAGACCAGGCCCGCCACCACCGGCGAGATGGCGAAGGGGATGTCGATCAGTGTCTGCAGAAGGCGCCGTCCGGGGAAGGCGAAGCGGGTCACCAGCCAGGCCAGCATGACTCCGAAGACCAGGTTGACCGGGATCGTCAGCAGGGTGATGAACAGGGTCAGGCCGATCGCCGCCAGGGTGAAGTGATCCGTGACATTGGCGATGAAGGGCCCGACACCCTCGGCCAGGGCCTGTGTGAAGATGGCCAGCAGCGGTAGCAGCAGAAACAGTGCCGAGAGCGTTACCGCCAGCGCGATCAGGCTGCGCCTGAGCCAGGGGGCGTCACCGATTCGTTGCATCAGCCGCGTCCTCCGTGCAGTCGGCGGATAAAGCGTCCCTGCCACAGGTTGATCGCCAGCAGCAGCGCCAGCGAGGTCGCCAGCACCACCGACGCGATGGCCGAGGCCCCCACGTAGTCGTACTCCTGCAGCTTGACGAAGATCATCAGCGAGGTGATCTCGGTCTCGTAGGGCATGTTGCCGGCGATGAAGATCACCGCACCGAATTCGCCCAGGGAGCGCACGAAGGCGAGCCCGGTGCCGGTGACCAGGGCCGGCCACAGGTGGGGCAGGATGACCCGACGAAAGGCCACGCCGTCGCGGGCGCCCAGACTCATGGCGGCTTCGTCGATTTCCGCGGGCAGGTCCTCGAGCACCGGCTGCACCGTGCGCACGACGAAGGGGATGCTGGTGAAGGCCATGGCCAGGGCGATGCCGACCCAGGTGTAGGACACCTGCCAGCCCAACGGTTCCAGCAGCTGTCCCATCCAGCCCTTGGACGAGTAGAGCGTTGCCAGGGTGATGCCGGCGACCGCCGTGGGCAGCGCGAAGGGCAGGTCCATCAGGGCGTCGAGCAGGCGCTTGCCAGGGAAGTCGTAGCGCACCAGCACCCAGGCCATCAACAGCCCGAACACGGCGTTGACCAGCGCCGCCACCATGGCGCCACCGATGGTGGTGACGTAGCTTGCCACCACGCGGGGTTCACTGATGATGAACCAGTACTCGGACAGCGACAGCCCCTTGAGCTGGCCGACCAGGCCGGTCAGCGGCAGCAGCAGTACCAGCGAGACGAAGGTGAGGCTGATGCCCAGAGACAGGCCGAAGCCCGGCAGCACGCGGCGCCGGGCGGATCGGGCAAAGGGCAGGGAGATGGCCTTGTGCATGGGATAGGTCGCTTGCCTTGACGATCAGCGACGCTGCAGCTGGTCCAGCTCGCCGCCGCTCTTGAAGTGGGTGTCCATGGCGCTGTCCCAGCCACCGAACACGTCCTGAACCTCGAACAGCTCGGTCTCGGGGAAGCTATCGGCGAACTCTTCCTTCACCGCTTCGTTGTGGACGCGGTAGTTGAAGCCTGCCAGCTGGCGCTGGGCCTCCTCGGTGTAGAGGTAGTCGAGGTAGGCACGGGCGAGCTCGAGGTTGCCGTTGCGCTCGGCGTTCTCCTCGACCACCGCCACCGGGAACTCGGCGAGGATGCTGACCGGCGGCACGATGACGTCGTATTCGTCGCTGCCGTACTCGTCACGGATATTGTTGACCTCGGACTCGAAGCTGATCAGCACGTCGCCGATGCCACGTTCGATGAAGCTGGTGGTGGCGCCGCGACCGCCGGTGTCGAAGACCTTCACATTGCCGAGGAAGTCGCTCATGAACTCGCGCACCTGGTCCTCGTCGCCATCGAAGTTGCGCTCGGCGGCACCCCAGGCGGCCAGGTAGGTATAGCGGCCGTTACCGGACGTCTTGGGGTTGGGGAACACCAGTTCGACGCCCTCGGCGGCCAGGTCTTCCCAGCTCTCGATGCCCTGGGGGTTGCCCTTGCGCACCAGGAAGGCGGTGGTGGAGTAGTAGGGCGAGGCATTGTTGGGCAACTGGCTCTGCCAGTCTTCCGCGACCAGGCCGGCATCGGCCAGTACCTGGACGTCTGTGACCTGGTTGTAGGTCACCACGTCGGCCTTCAGGCCCTGCAGGATGGCGCGGGCCTGGGCGGAAGAGCCGCCGTGGGACTGCTTGATGGTCAGCTCACCGTCATTCTCTGCCTGCCAGTGCTGCTGAAACGCCGGGTTGATGGCGGCGAACAGCTCGCGGGCGATGTCATAGGACGAGTTGAGCAGCTCCTTGTCCTCGGCCATTACCGGCGAGGCCATGGCACCGCCGAGGCCGGCGGCCAGGGACAGGGACAGGGCGGTACGGCGAAGGATCGGGGGCAGCTTCATGTCGGGGTTCCTTGACGTCGGGGGTGGGCCGGGGAAATCGGCGGATCGCAACGAAGGCTAAGGCTAATTTTAAGGAATTACAATCCTGTTTGTTAAAACTGTTTGGAATATAAGATGTCGCAACGCGCATACTATAGACGACTGCAACCGGACGAATCGGCAGAAGACGTGGAGGAAGATCGCTGATGCGGGCGGGACCAACTGCTAGAATGCCGCTTTTCGTCGAGCCCTTGTGGCCTCCACCATGACTCTCTCCTCGGATGACTCCATGAACGACTTCCTGATCGCGCCTTCGATCCTGTCCGCTGACTTCGCCCGCCTGGGAGAAGAGGTCGACAACGTGCTGGCATCGGGTGCCGATATCGTCCACTTCGACGTGATGGACAATCACTACGTGCCTAACCTGACCATCGGGCCGATGGTCTGTGAGGCGCTGCGCAAGCATGGCGTCACCGCGCCCATCGACGCCCACCTGATGGTCAAGCCGGTGGATCGACTGATCGGTGACTTCATCGATGCCGGTGCCAGCTACATCACCTTCCACCCCGAGGCCTCCGAACATATCGATCGCTCGCTGCAGCTGATTCGTGACGGCGGCTGCAAGGCCGGGCTGGTGTTCAACCCGGCGACGCCACTGTCCTACCTGGACTACGTGATGGACAAGGTCGACATGGTGCTGCTGATGAGCGTCAATCCGGGCTTCGGCGGTCAGTCGTTCATCCCGGCGACGCTCGACAAGCTGCGCCAGGCGCGTGCGCGCATCGACGCCAGCGGACGGGACATTCGTCTGCAGGTGGATGGTGGCGTGAAGGTAGACAATATCGCCGAGATCGCGCGCGCCGGGGCGGACACCTTCGTCGCGGGCTCCGCGGTGTTCGGCGCGCGTCGCGACGAGGACCCCCACGGCTACGACAGCATCATCGCCGACTTTCGCTCGCGCCTGGCCTCTACGCGGTGATTGGCGATTCGGACTATGCTGGCTCAGGCAAGCCGGGCTTAGTCGAGCCTGTCTCAGATGAGCCTGTCTCAGGCGAGCCAGTACCCGAGCTGCCGGCGGCGGCAACGACGACGTGGTACCTGTATATCGTCGAGACGGCGGCCGGGGCGCTTTATACCGGCATTACCACCGATGTCGCCAGACGTGTCGAGCAACACCGCAGCGGCAAGGGCGCCAAGGCGCTGCGTGGCAAGGGCCCGCTGACGCTTCGCCATCAGGAGCCGGTCGGCACGCGAGGTGACGCCAGCCGGCTGGAAATCGCCGTCAAGCGCATGTCGGTGCGTCGCAAGCGCCAGTGGCTGGCAGCGCGCATCAGCACTGACGAAGCGAGGGCGGTGGTCGAGCAGGATCGTACTTCGATAACGAAAACGACATACAAGGAGAGGTAGATGGAGTTCCTGCAAAAGCTGGACGTGGAGGCCCTGATCGAGTTTGCCTCGACCACCGGGCTGCAGTTTCTGATCAATCTGGTCGCCGCGGCGGCGATCTTCATCATCGGTCGCTGGGTGGCCAAGGCGGTACACCGGGTGGTGGTCAAGGGCATGCAGCGTGCCGACGTCGAACCCCTGCTGGTCAAGTTCCTCGGCAACATCCTGTATGCCTTGCTGCTGACCTTCGTGATCCTGGCCGCCATCAGCCGGATCGGTATCCAGACCGCCTCGTTGATCGCGGTGATCGGTGCCGCCGGTCTGGCGGTGGGTCTGGCCCTGCAGGGGTCGCTTGCCAACTTCGCCGCCGGGGTCATGGTCATCATCTTCCGCCCCTACCGGATCGGCGACTACGTGGAGGCAGGTGGGGTCAGCGGCACCGTCGAGGATGTGCAGATCATCAGCACCGAGCTGAGCACGCCGGACAATCGCAAGATCATCGTGCCCAACGGCCAGATGATGAGCGGTGCCGTGGTCAACTATTCTGCCCACGCCACTCGTCGGGTCGATCTGACGGTGGGGGTCGGCTATGACGACGACATCGATACCGTGCGTCGGGTGCTGGAGAGCGTGGTCGCCGACGACCCTCGCGTGCTCAGCGAACCGGCGCCGAATATCCGCATGAATGCCATGGGCGACTCCTCCATCACATGGATCGTGCGGCCCTGGGTGCAGGCATCCGACTACTGGGACGTCTACTGGGAGATGACCGAGGAGATCAAGCGTCGCTTCGATCGCGAAGGTATCAGCATTCCCTTTCCCCAGCGCGACGTGCATCTCTATCACCACGCCAAGGACGAGCCCCAGGCCAACGCCTGAGCAGGATGTGGTGCTGTCGATGACGACAAACGAGAGAAGCTGCCCTGGGGCAGCTTCTCTTGCTGTGAACGTGCGTGCGATGTCTGCCAGGGGAGTGCGGGCAGGGACTAGGCTCTGTCCGAAAAGTCGACGAGTGCAGGCACTTTTCAGACGAGCCCTAGTGCAGCTTTAGCCTGGGCTTGAGGAAGCGGTTAAGCCCATCGACCACCACCATCATCGCGGTCTTGACCGTGCCGTGGATGGCGCGCTGGTGCATGCGGTAGAGCGAGGCGTAGAAGAAGCGCGCCAGGTTACCCTCGATGAACAGGCTACGGGCCGAGGCGGCGCGCATCAGGCTGCCGATGGCGTCGAAGTGGGCCAGCGAAATCAGCGAGCCTCGGTCGCGGAAGACAAATTCCTTGAGCGGCTTGCCGTCGACCACGGCACACAGGTTACGGTAGAGCACGCCGGCCTGCTGGTGGGCGGCCTGGGCCCTGGGCGGCACCACCGTGCCGTCTTCCTGGGGGCAGCTGGCGCAGTCGCCGAAGGCGAAGATGTGCGGGTCATCGATGCTCTGCATGGTGGCGGCCACCTTGACCCTGTTGTTGCGCTCCACCTCCAGCCCCAGTTCTGCCAGGAAGGCCGGAGCCTTGATGCCGGCGGCCCACACCCCCAGGTCGATTTCGATGGCGTCATCGTCGGTGGTGTGGATGGCGCGCTCGTCGACCATGGTCACCCGGGTGTCCACATGGACCTTGACCCCCAGGTTCTCGAGTTCCTTGTGCACCGCGCCGCTGATGCGGTCCGGCAGCGCCGGCAGCACCTTGGGCGCGGCCTCGATCAGGTGGACCCGCAGGTGCTCGCGGCCCAGCGCGGTAAAGCCGTAGCTCTTGAGCATGCGCGAGGCGTCGTGCAACTCGGCGGCCAGTTCGACGCCGGTGGCCCCGGCCCCGATGATGCCCACGGTAATGCAGGGATCCTGATCCTCGAGCCGGGTGCTGTAGCGCATGAAGGTATTGAGCAGTGCCTGTCGAAAGCCTTCGGCCTGGGCAGGACTGTCGAGGAAGTGGCAGTGGTCCGCCACGCCTTTCGTGCCGAAGTCGTTGCTGACGCTGCCGACCGCCAGTACCAGGTGATCGTAGTCGAGACGCCGCGCCGGCAGGATCTCGTTGCCCTCGTCATCGACGATGGGGGCCAGGGTCAGTTGGCGGGACTCACGATCCAGATCGCACAGGGTGCCGCGCTGGAAGCGGTAGCCATTGGCCGCCGAGTGGGCCTGATAGGAAATCTCGTCGAGGCCCGAGTCGAGGACGCCGGTGGCGACCTCATGCAACAGCGGTTTCCAGATGTGGGTCGAATTGCGATCGACCAGCACGATGTCGGCCTTGTCCTTCTTGCCGAGCCGTCGTCCCAGGCGCGTGACCAGCTCAAGGCCGCCGGCGCCGCCGCCGACAACCACGATGGTGGGTTTGCTCATGATGAGCTCCAGAAAAAAGGTGGAGCGCCATCATAGACAGATAAGTGCTTGGCTGACCACGGCGCTTGCGCCAGAATGTGCGCCGCGCATAGATATTCCAATTTCGGCATAGTCGAGGAGACGGCCTATGGGTGACGCCCTGGAGGGGGTGCTGTTGGTGGCCTTCGATCTGGATGGCACCCTGATCGATTCGGTCCCGGACCTGGCAGCGGCGGTGGATTCCGCCTTGATCGACGTCGAACTGGCGCCGGCAGGCGAAGCCAGGGTGCGCGACTGGGTCGGCAATGGTGCCTGGGTGCTGCTGGAACGTGCCCTGACCGATGCACTGGGCGAGGCCCCCAGCGAGGTGCTGTTGAAGACCGCCCACGAGCGCTTCCTCGAGCACTACCATCGCCGTCCCTGCGACAGGACGAGGCTCTATCCGGGGGTGACGGAGACCTTGAAGCGGCTGTTCGGGCGGGGTCTGATCCTGTGTCTGGTCACCAACAAGCCCGAGGCCTTCATCCACCCGATCCTCGAGCATCTGGGTATCGATGGCTTCTTTTCCGCCTGCCTCGGTGGCGACACCCTGCCTCGTCGCAAGCCTGACCCCATGCCGCTGCGACACCTGTCCCAGCAGTTCGACGTCTGTCCCTCGTACTGTCTTATGGTGGGCGACTCCCGTCACGATGTCGCGGCGGGCAAGGCCGCCGGTTTCCGTACCGTGGCGGTGCCTTACGGCTACAATCACGGTGAACCGATCAGCCTGAGCGAGCCGGATCTGGTGGTTGAATCGCTGGAACAACTCGTTTAGGGTTTTTTGGCATGACACTATCGTTAGCGTCATGCCGATAAATCCTCGCTATTGCAGGCCTTGCCAGGCGCCCGTCACAGGGAATCCCGTCGTGTGGAATCCGCGAGCGCGGCGCACGGGTCTCGCGGTAGCGGTCTGTCACTCGTTGGCTTCATTCATTCGTTTCGCTGGTGGACTGCCCATGGCCCAGCCTTGCTTCTCCTCGATGTCCTGTCCGCATCTGTCTGCGTCGCTGCCTACGACGTCCTGCGGTTGGCGATGGTGACCGTTTCTCCGTTCTTGTCGTTGTCACTTTCGTCTCTTGAATTGAGGATCTGGGCATGATGACCCCCGAGCGTTTCGATGAGCTGGCCCAGGCCGGCTACAACCGTATTCCCATCACCCGCGAGATGATGGCCGACCTGGACACGCCGCTGTCCACCTATCTGAAACTGGCCGATCAACCCTGGACCTTTCTGCTCGAGTCGGTGACCGGCGGCGAGAAGTGGGGGCGTTACTCGATCATCGGTCTGCCCTGTCGCGAACGCATCGAGGTGCGGGGCTATCAGGTTCAGCATATTGTCGATGGTGACGTGACCGGCGCCACCGAAGTGGAAGATCCGCTGGCCTGGATCGAGGAGTTCCAGCGTCGCTTCAAGGTGCCGGTGCTCGACAACCAGCCGATCTTCGACGGCGGACTGGTGGGCTACTTCGGCTACGACACCATCCGCTATATCGAGCCGCGCCTGGCCGGTGTGGAGAAGGACGACCCCATCGGGGTGCCGGACATCCTGTTGATGGTGTGCGATGAGCTGGTGGTGTTCGACAACCTTTATGGGCGTCTGACCCTGTGGACCCACGCCGATCCTTCCACGCCCTCGGCCTTCAGCGCCGCCCAGGCCCGGCTGAGCGCCCTGGAAGACGCCCTGCGCAGCCCGCTGTCGGTGGCCTCGCGAGTGCCCGGTGACGCGCGCCCGGCGGTGGAGGAGGGACACTTCACCTCCGGCTTCACCGAAGAGGGCTTCAAGTCGGCGGTGGAAAGGATCAAGGAGTACGTGCTGGCGGGCGACGTGATGCAGTGCGTGCCGTCCCAGCGCATGTCGATCGAGTTCCAGGCCGAGCCGCTGGACCTGTATCGGGCTCTTCGCAGCCTCAATCCGTCGCCCTACATGTTCTTCTTCAACCTTGACGACCACCATGTGGTGGGTGCCTCGCCGGAGATCCTGACCCGCCTGGAGGATGGCATGGTGACGGTGCGTCCGATCGCCGGCACCCGGGTGCGCGGCAAGACCGAGGCCGAGGACAAGGCGCTGGAGGAGGACCTGCTGGCCGACCCCAAGGAGGTCGCCGAGCACCTGATGCTGATCGACCTGGGCCGCAACGACGTCGGCCGCATCTCCGAGACCGGCAGCGTCGAGGTGACCGATCAGATGGCCATCGAGCGCTACTCCCACGTCATGCACATCGTCTCCAACGTCACCGGCAAGCTGAAGCCGGGCTACAGCGCCATGGACGTGCTGCGCGCCACCTTCCCGGCGGGCACCCTGTCCGGAGCGCCCAAGATCCGCGCGATGGAGATCATCGACGAGGTCGAACCGGTCAAGCGCGGCGTCTACTCCGGGGCCGTCGGCTACCTGTCCTGGCATGGCAACATGGACACCGCCATCGCCATCCGCACCGCGGTGATCAAGGACGGTCAGCTGCACGTCCAGTGTGGCGCCGGCGTGGTGGCGGACTCGGTGCCCCAGTCCGAGTGGGACGAGACCCTGAACAAGGGGCGTGCGCTGTTTCGTGCCGTGGCCATGGCCGAGCAGGGACTGCGCTGAGTTCGGCCTGACATCCGCTTGACAGCCATGACCACGACACACACTATAAGCCCATGATGAATATGACCTCCGCACCGTCCCGTGATCGCCAGCAGTGGTGGCGCCCCTTCGACTGAAGCGGGCGGAGGAACCCTGAGCGCCGGGGTGTCGCGGACCACGGTCTGGACAACGACGGTCAGGACAGCGAAAGTGCCGCCCGCGAGGCGGCATTTTTGTGTGTCGGTCGTCTCGCTGGGTGAAGCCCAATATTGAATCCTGGAGCCACCATGATCTTGATGCTCGATAACTACGACAGCTTCACCTACAACATCGTCCAGTACCTAGGCGAACTGGGCGCCGAGGTGGTGACCCGACGCAACGACACCATCAGCCTCGACGAGATCGAGGCCATGGCGCCCAGCCACATCGTGGTGTCGCCGGGCCCCTGTACGCCCAACGAGGCCGGCATCTCGCTGGAGCTGATTCGCCACTTCGCCGGCAAGCTGCCGCTGCTCGGTGTGTGCCTCGGCCACCAGGCCATCGGCCAGGTGTTCGGCGGCAAGGTGGTCCGTGCGCCCCAGGTCATGCACGGCAAGACCTCCGACATTCGCCATGCCGGACAGGGCGTGTTCAAGGGCCTCGATGATCCGCTCTCGGTGACCCGCTACCATTCGCTGGTGGTGGAGCGCGAGAGTCTGCCGGAGTGTCTCGAGATCACCGCCTGGACCGATGACGACGACGTCACCCCCGGCCTGATCATGGGCCTGCGCCACAAGGAGCTGCCCATCGAAGGGGTGCAGTTCCACCCGGAATCGATCCTGTCGCGACAGGGACACGAGATGCTGGCCAATTTCCTCGAGCGCCACTGACTACCATCAGGAGACTTGCATGCAGATGACCAATGCCATCGCGGCGGTGATGCGCCGGGAGAACCTGGGCCGAGAGCAGGCCTATGCGGTGATGCGCACCATCATGACCGGCGAGGCCAGTGACGCCCAGGTCGCCGCCTTTCTGATGGGGATGGCGATGAAGGGCGAGACCGCCGAGGAAATCAGTGGCTGCGCCCAGGTGATGCGCGACCTGATGACGCCGGTAACGCTGTCCTGCGACAACGTCGTGGATATCGTCGGCACCGGTGGGGACGGCGCCAACCTGTTTAACGTATCCACCGCCTCGAGCTTTGTCGCCGCCGCCGCCGGCGCCCATGTGGCCAAGCACGGCAACAGAGGGGTGTCGTCGTCCTCGGGCAGCGCCGATCTGTTCCAGGTGGCCGGCATCGGCCTGGATCTGGACGCCGAACAGGTAGGCCGCTGCATCGAGGAGGTCGGCGTCGGCTTCATGTTCGCGCCCAACCACCACCCGGCCATGCGTCACGCCATCGGTCCGCGCCGCGAGATGGGCGTGCGCACCCTGTTCAATATTCTGGGGCCGTTGACCAACCCTGCCAGTGCGCCCAATCAGCTGCTCGGCGTCTACCACGCCGACCTGCTGGAGTTGATGGTGGAAGTGCTGCGTCAGCTCGGCAGTCGGCATGTGCTGGTGGCCCACGCCGAAGACGGCCTGGACGAAATCTCGCTGGCGGCGCCGACCCGCATCGCCGAACTCAAGGATGGCGAGATCCACCGCTATACCCTGACCCCCGAGGATGTCGGTATCGAGCGTCAGTCGCTCGCTCCGCTCAAGGTCAAGACCGCCGAAGACAGCCTGCGCCTGGTCGAGAAGGCGCTTTCCGGCGAGGGGCCTGCGGCGGATATCGTCGCCCTCAACGCCGGGGCCGCCCTCTACGCCGCCGACGTGGCCGATTCCCTCAAGGAAGGCGTGCTGATGGCCCAGGACGCCCAGGGAACCAGGCTGGCGCTGGAAAAGATGAAGGAACTGGCCCACTTTACCCGGGTGTTCGCTCAGTAGGACCTTTCTGAAAAGAGCCCGACGGGCCGCAAGGAGAATCACAACATGGCCAATGCCACCCCGACGATCCTCGAGCGAATCCTCGAGCGCAAGGACGAGGAGGTCGCCAGCCGACGCCGCCAGGTCAGCGAACAGGCGCTGCTCGCGCGTGCCCGAGAGCAGGATGCACCGCGCGGTTTCGTCATCTCGCTGGCCGAGCGGATCCGCGACGGCGACGCCGCGGTGATCGCCGAGGTCAAGAAGGCGTCACCCTCGAAGGGGCTGATCCGTGAGGACTTTCGCCCGGCCGACATCGCCGCTCAGTACGCCCGGGGTGGGGCGGCCTGCCTCTCGGTGCTGACCGACGCTGACTTCTTCCAGGGCCATGAGGACTACCTGATTGCCGCCCGCGAGGCGTGCAGCCTGCCGGTGATCCGCAAGGACTTCATCGTCCACGGCTACCAGGTCAGCGAGGCGCGGGCCATCGGCGCCGACTGCATCCTGCTGATCGTCGCCGCCCTGGAGGACGCCCAGATGCGCGACCTGCACCAGCAGGCTGGCGAGCTTGGCATGGACGTGCTGGTGGAGGTCCACGACGCCCAGGAACTGGAGCGGGCGCTGGCGCTCGATCTGGATCTGGTCGGGATCAACAACCGCGACCTGCATACCTTCAATACCCGACTCGAGACCACCCTGGAACTGCTGCCGCGGATTCCGCCCGAGGTCACGGTGATCACCGAGTCCGGCATCCACAGCCGAGACGATGTGCTGCGCATGCGCGAGAACGACGTCCACGGCTTCCTGGTGGGCGAGGCCTTCATGCGCGAAGAAGATCCGGGCGAGGCCCTGCGGCGACTGTTCTTCTAAGTCCTGTACTCGCCTGAAGACACCTCGGGCCGGTCATCGACCGGCCCGAGGTGTTTTTATTTCCGACTACTTTGCCGGTCTGGCATGACGAGGCGGATCACATGATCGCCCTTGCGTGGTGTCAGCGGCGCGTCGGCGGTGGCGATGCGCGGCCGCCCTGAAGTGCCGACACAGATCAGCGGCGCCGAGTCGGTGTCGCCGGGGAAAGCCCCCTGACGTCTCGCGCTGGCGACGTCCTTGGCCTGGAGGGGCGCTTGCCGGGTGTCTGTGCTGTGGACGTGACCTGGGCGTCTTTCTCCCCTTTCTCCCCTTTCTCCACTTGCACGCTTGTCGCCGCTCGCGCGCAGCAGCGCCCGTGAGCGGGGTGCTTCGTCGAGCCTTTCGACCTCGAAGCGAGCCCCACGCTCCACCAGGCTCGAGAGCTGGGCAAAGGTCATCTCGCGGCCGAACAGGTAGGGAACATGCTCGATGGCGGTGGCGTGCTGGCGCCGGGCCTGGCGCCCCAGGTTGACCGCCAGGCGGAATACCTGGCCCTGGCCCAGCAGATGCTCGAAGTGCAGCGCGGCCAGATCATTGAGCTCTCGGTAGGGCGACAGCGGCATCAGGTAGCCGATACCGCTCAGCTCCATATGCTGGGCGGCGTGTTCGGACAGCGGGTCACCGTAGTAGGCCGAGAGCCCCTCGGCGCGGGCGGCCTGCACCGCGTCCCAGCTCGAGTCGGTCAGCAGCACGCCGAGCCGGGCCTGGCGCAGACAGTGGGCCATCTGCCGGGCCGCCGGGTTGGCGCCGATGATCAGCACGCCGTGGGCCGAGGGACGGCGCACCTTCAGCCAGTCGCCCAGCGGACGGGCCAGCAGACTCTGGGATACGACTGTGGCGATGATCACCAGAAAGGTCACCGGCACCAGGCGGTCGGCGCCGGGCACACCGATCTCTTCCAGCCGCAGCGCGAACAGCGAGGCCACCGCGGCGGCGACGATGCCGCGGGGCGAGATGAACGCCAGCAGACTCTTCTCGCGCCAGTCCAGGCCGCTGCCCAGGGTGCACAGCCACACCGCCAGCGGACGCACCAGCAGCAACAGCACCGCCAGAAAGGCCCAGGCCGGCCAGCCCAGCAGTGCCAGTTGCTCGACCGTCAGACGTGCCGCCAGCAGGATGAACAGACCCGAGATCAGAAGGATCGACAGGGTCTCCTTGAACTCGATGATCGGTCGGGTGGGCACGCCACGCATATTGGCGAGCCAGGCGCCCATTACCGTCACCGTCAACAGGCCGGACTCGTGAAACAGGGTGTTGGACAGGGTGAACAGACCGAGCATGGTCATCAGGGTGCCGAAGCTGTGCAGCCGTTGCGGCAGCAGGTGCTGGCGCAGTACCTGGCCCCATAGATAGCCGCCGGCGACGCCGAAGCCGAAGCCGATCAACGCGGTCTGGGCGAACAGCATCAGGGTATGCGGCAGTGCCTGGGTGCCGGAGCCCAGGGCGACGAATTCGTAGACCAGCACCGCGCCGATGGCGCCCACCGGGTCGATCAGGATGCCCTCCCAGCGCAGGATCTGGGTCAGGTGCTCGCGGGCCCGCAGGGTCTGCAGCAGCGGCAGGATCACCGTCGGGCCGGTGACCACCAGCAGCGCCCCCAGCAGGCTCGCCATCTCCCAGCTCAGGCCCAGCAGCCAGCGGGCGGCCAGCGCTCCGCACAGAGCGGTGATCAGGGCTCCCCAGGTGACCAGGCGGCGCACCGTGCGGCCATGCCCTCCCAGCTCGCGAAAGTTCAGGGTGAGGCTACCCTCGAACAGGATCACCGCCACTGCCAGCGACACCAGCGGGAACAGCAGCTCGCCGAACAGGGCGTCGGGGTCGAGCAGGCCGGTCACCGGGCCTGCGGCAATGCCGGCGATCAACAGCGTCAGGATGGCGGGGACCTTGAGGCGCCAGGCTAGCCACTGTGAGCCCAGCGCCAGCAGGCCAACGGCCGCCAGGGTGAGTCCGGCATGCTCCATGGTCGGTCGACTCCGAAACGGGAAAAGCCGCGCAGCGTACTGACGCGGCGTCGATCATGCAAACCATCGCCATCATAGGCGTCAACGATGGTCTGACTCAGCTCGCCCGACGAAGTGCGCCGAGCAGCGCCTGTAGCGGATGCGGCAGCTGGCTGTCGGAGAAACGTCGGGCCTGGCTGCGACAGGAGTAGCCTGTGGCCAGCAGGCGACCGCTGCCGCCGTGCTCCTGCACCACCGGTTCCCAGGACTGGGCGTAGATGGTACGCGAGGTCGTAAGGTTGCGTGCCTCGTGGCCGTAGGTGCCGGACATGCCGCAGCAGCCCGAAGGCAGCGGCGCCAGGCGCAGCCCGAAGCGTTCAAACAACTGCTGCCAGGCCTTGGGACTGCCCGGTGCCTGGGTCTTCTCGGTGCAGTGGGACAGCAGCTGGAAGGGGGCTTCCTCGCTCAGGTCGAGCCCCGAGGGCACCAGCGAGGCGCCCAGACTCGAAAGCCACTCCTGCAGCATCAGCACCTCAGGTACGGCCTGCTCACCCAGTGCCTTCACGTACTCCTGGCGATAGGTCAGGGTCATCGCCGGGTCGATGCCCACCAGCGGCACGCCGCTGGCGGCCAGGGTGGAGAGCTCTCGGGCACGTTTACGGGCGGTGCGCTCGAAGGCGCCGAGGAAGCCCTGGACGTTGAGCGGCTTGCCGTTGGGTTTGTAGGGCGCGACGAAGACGCGGATATCGAGGCGCGACAGCAGCTCCACCACGTCGGCGACCAGTCTGGCTTCGAAGTGGCTGGTGAAGGCGTCCTGCACCAGGATCACGCTGCGCGCCTTCTGGCGCTCGCTGAGGCGTCCCAGCGTCAGCGGAGTGGCCTCGGCCACGCCCCAGGCCTTGAGCTGCTTCTTGAGCCGAGCGCGGGACAGCCGGGGGCTATCGACCATGCCGAGGCCGCGGGCCATCAGCCGGTCCACCAGGCGGTTGTCGAGTGCCGCGTTGTAGGCCGGGGCCAGTGGCGCCAGCGCCGGCAACAGGAATTCGAGCCCGCCGATCAGGTAGTCGCGCAGCGGTCGCAGGTAGCGTCCGTGGTAGACCTCGAGGAACTGGGAGCGGAAAGCCGGGACATTGACCTTGATCGGGCACTGGCCGGCGCAGGACTTGCACGCCAGGCAGCCGGCCATGGCGTCGTAGACCTCGTGGGAAAAGTCGTCCTTGCCGCGCAGGCTGTTGAGCGCGCGGCGGGGCAGGTGGGCGAGCCAGCCGAGCGCGGTCTCATCCTTCTTGCGCTGTGACTCCTCGACCACGTCGATGCCGGCCTTCCCCTGCAGGCGCAGCCATTCGCGCATCAGGCTGGCGCGGCCCTTGGGCGAGTGCACACGATCCCGGGTGGCCTTCCACGACGGGCACATGGCGTCGTCGGGATCATAGTTGTAGCAGGCGCCGTTGCCGTTGCAGTAGACGGCGTCGGCGTGGGCCTGCCATACCCGCTCGTCGATCTGACGGTCGAAGTCGCCGCGCATGGGCACCGCGTCGATGGCCAGCAGGCCTGGGTCGCTGAGGCTGGCGCCGGGCTTGGGCTGGCTGGCGCCGGACTTGGGCTGGCTGTCGGCCGCTTCGTCGGTCTCCACCAGCGGCGTGGCGATCTTGCCGGGATTGAGCTGGTTGTGCGGGTCGAAGGCACCCTTGAGGCGTCGCAGGCTGGGGTAGAGCTCACCGAAGAAGGCTGGGGCGTACTCCGAGCGCACGCCCTTGCCGTGCTCCCCCCACAGCAGGCCGTGGTAGCGCTGGGTCAGCGCCGCCACCTCATCGGATATCTCGCGGATCATCGCCTGCTGGCGCGGGTCCTTCATGTCCAGCGCCGGGCGCACATGCAACACTCCGGCGTCGACGTGGCCGAACATGCCGTACTCGAGCCCTCGGGCATCGAGCAGGGCGCGGAACTCGGCGATGTAGTCGGCCAGGTGCTCGGGGGGTACCGCGGTATCCTCGACGAAGGGCAGCGGGCGCTTCTCGCCCTTGACGTTGCCGAGCAGGCCCACCGAGCGCTTGCGCATGGCGTAGACCCGACCGATGGCGTCACGGCCGATGGCCTGGGTGAAGCCCAGGCGGGTGACGCTGGTGTCGCTTTCGAGTCCCCGGCAGAAGGCGTCGACCCGGGCCTCGAGGCGCTCGGGGTCGTCGTCGTTGAACTCCACCAGGTTGATGCCCTCGATGGCCGGGCCGTCATCCACCGGGAAGAACTCGGCCACCGAGTCCCACACGAAGTCCTCCATGGCGAGCTTCAACACCTTGTCGTCCACGGTCTCGATGGAGGTGGGGCGAAGCGCCTGCGGCTTTTCAGGTGACGAGCCGCCGGCCATCAGCGCCTTGGCGTCGGCGAGGGCCGCCATGAAGCTCGGGTAGCGCACATTGACCAGGATCGAGTGGCGCGGGATCGGCAGCACGTTGAGCACCGCCTCGTTGGTCAGCGCCAGCGAGCCCTCGGCGCCGCACAGCACGCTGTTGAGGTTGAAGCGGCCGTCGTCGTCGCGAAGGTGGGCCAGATCGTAGCCGGTCAGGCAGCGGTTGAGCGGCGGGAAGATTTCCTCGATGCGCTCGCGCTCCTGCTCGATGATCTTGCGGGCGGCGCGATAGGCGCGGCCCCGGGCCGAGTCCTCGGCGCACAGGGTCTCGAGTTCGTCCTCGTCGACCGCGGCGCTGATCAGGCGCTCGCCGCCGATCAGTACGCTGTCGAGCTCGAGCACATGGTGGCGGGTCTTGCCGTATTCGCAGCTGCCCTGGCCGCTGGCGTCGGTGGCGATCATGCCGCCGATGGTCGCCCGGTTGGAGGTGGACAGTTCCGGTGCGAAGAACAGCCCATGGGGCCTCAAGGCGGCGTTGAGCTGGTCCTTGACCACCCCGGCCTGGACCCGTACCCGGCGGTTGTCGACGTCGATCTCGAGGATCTGGTTCATGTGCCGGGAGACGTCCACCACCAGGCCGTCGCTCAGCGACTGGCCGTTGGTGCCGGTGCCGCCACCACGTGGTGTCAGGGCCACCTTGCGGAAGGTTTCCCGCCCGGCGAGCCGGCCGAGCAGCTCGAGGTCAGCTGCGTGACGCGGAAACACCGCCGCCTGGGGCAGGCGCTGGTAGAGCGAGTTGTCGGTGGCCAGTACCGTGCGGCTGGCGTAGTCCGGGGCGATTTCGCCCTCGAAACCTTCCGCCTTCAGGGCCTTGAGAAAGTCGACGTAGTGCTGGTCCAGTGGGGTCGCGGCATCAGCTAGGGGCAGTGGTGCGATCATGGTCTCGGTCGATACAGGCCCCGCGGCGGCGCGGCTGGCGCTATCGACAGGGCAGGAGAATGGGAGGGCGTCCACTTTACCGCGTCTCGGGGGGTAGGTGCATCCCGATCGCGAGAGAAGCCGGCGCTCGCCCCCGGTCGATGGCGCCGCCTCTCGCTTTTGCCTACAATGTGTCGCCTGCGCGGAGGGTGGTCCCAGGGCACACCAGCGGGGCGCTTTTCGGCTGTCCTCACGGTGGGGCCCGAGAGCAGCGTCCGACGCTGGCGATGGTGACGCACGCCCCCAGGTGACGCCTTCCGCATCCGACATGTTCTTTTCACTCAGGCGACGGACCAGACTCCATGCTCGATCCGAAACTGCTGCGCGGCGACCTCGATACGCTCGCCCAACGACTGGCCACCCGCGGTTACTCTCTCGACAGCGAGGCGCTTGGCTCGCTGGAATCCCGCCGTCGCGAGCTGCAGACCGAGACCGAGCGTTTGCAGAACGAGCGCAACACTCGCTCCAAGGCGATCGGCAAGGCCAAGGCCGCCGGCGAGGACATCCAGCCGCTGCTCGACGAGGTCAGTGACCTGGGCGAGCGCCTGGACGCCGCCAAGGTGGCGCTGGCCGAGGTGCAGGGCCAGTGGGAAGACATCGCTGCGGGGATCCCCAACCTGCCCCACGCCAGCGTGCCCGAAGGCGCAAGCGAAGACGACAACGTCGAGGTGTCGCGCTGGGGCAACCCCGGCGAGTACGCCTTCGAGGTCAGGGATCACGTCGACCTGGGAGCCAAGAAGGGCGATCTGGACTTCGAGGTTGCCGCCAAGCTGACCGGCGCCCGCTTCGCCGTGATGCGCGGGCCGATCGCTCGCCTGCACCGCGCCCTGACCCAGTTCATGCTCGACAAGCAGACCCTGGAGCACGGCTACGAAGAGTGCTACGTGCCCTACATGGTCAACCGTGACTCGCTCTACGGCACCGGCCAGTTGCCCAAGTTCGGCGAGGACCTGTTCAAGCTCGACGACGAGCGCGAATTCCACCTGATCCCGACTGCCGAGGTGCCGCTGACCAACCTGCTGCGTGGCGAGATCGTCGACGCTGGCGCCTTGCCGCTGAAGCTGACCGCCCATACTCCCTGCTTTCGCAGCGAGGCAGGTTCCCACGGTCGCGACACCCGCGGCATGATCCGCCAGCACCAGTTCGACAAGGTCGAGATGGTCCAGCTGGTCGATCCGGCCAAGAGCTACGAGGCGCTGGAGGAAATGCGCGGCCACGCCGAGGCGATCCTTCAGGCGCTCGAGCTGCCTTACCGGGTGGTGACCCTGTGCACCGGTGACATGGGCTTCTCCGCCGCCAAGACCTACGATCTCGAGGTCTGGCTGCCGAGCCAGGACACCTACCGCGAGATCTCCTCGGTGTCCAACTGCGAGGACTTCCAGGCACGCCGCCTGCAGGCGCGCTTCCGCGCCAAGGGTGAAAAGAAGCCGCAGCTTCTGCACACCCTCAACGGCTCCGGCCTGGCGGTGGGCCGCTGCCTGATCGCGGTGATGGAAAACCACCAGAACGAGGACGGCTCCATCACCGTTCCCGAGGTGCTGCGTCCCTATATGGGCGGGGTCGAGCGCATCAACGTCTGATCCGCCCTCGAGAGGGGCAGGCGCGCTTGCCCTTGATTAAGCAAAAGCCCCGGTGGTCGAGACCACCGGGGCTTTTGCGTCACGGGCTTTTTACGTCACGGGCTTAGGCGACATGGCACCGGACCCCGGCCGCTTTCCGTTGGGCGGGTGCGACTCGTTGGCCACCGATGCCATGGCCGTCGGGCTGACGTCGCCGCTATCGTCATTGCGGCGCAGCCGGGACCTGCTGGCGATCCTGATCGATATCCGTGGTTGCCTCGGCCAGCCCCCAGCGGACCTGGACACCGGCGTCGATGGTGATGCTGCCGGGGCTGTAGTCGGCGTTGCCGCCGCTTTCGGCCATGTCGGCGCGCATCGCCATCATGCGTGGCTGAAACACCGGGGCGTTGGTCTCGCTGACATGGATCACCTCACCGAGCTCCTCTCCCAGGGCGTCCGCCATCAGTTCGGCCTTGGCCCTGGCGCGCTCGAGAGCCTGGGTCAGAGCGCGGTCGCTGGCCGCGTCGCGGTCGGCAAGATCGTAGCTGACGCCGTCCAGTGCATTGACGCCGGCTTCGGTCAGGGCGTCGAGCAGGGTCGGAAGGCTATCGAGATCGCTGATCGCCAGGGTCACCGGACGCTCCAGGCGAGTACGTACCATGGGGATGGGGTTGTCGTTGCCCTGGCGCGTTTGATGCAGCATCTCCTGCTGTACCCGCAGCGATCCAGCGTTGATCGCCTCGCGGGAAAGACCCGCGTCTTCCAGCGCCGAGATCAGCTCGGCGGCGCGATCCTCCAGGCGTTGGCGGGCCTCAGCCAGGGCCTGGCCGTGGTCACCACTGTCCTTTTCCTGGGCGATGGCCGGTGTCAGCTCCCACAGCCGGGCGTTCAAGGTCGCCTCGTCCGGCGCGACCTTGAGCTCGGACTGGGCCTGGATATCCAGATAGCGTGGCGTGGGTGACTCGGCGGCCAGGGAGGGCGTGGCGGCCATAGAAGCCAGCGCCAGGCCGAGCCCCACCGTCGCCAGCCGGTGGAGGTGGCGCAGGCGAAGGCTCGGCATCGCCCGTGACCGGGCGGAGGGAGTGGCGAGTGACATCGGATTCTCCTTGTAACGTGGGGGATGAACGACAGGGCAAACAACAGGGCGAACAACAGGGGGCGCGTCGCAGAAAAGTCTGACAGGTACCCGCACCGGCCAGGGCCTACTGACTGGGACGGTGTCCCTGGCGAGACGTTCCCGGATCTCAAGCGTCTCCACGATCCTTGCATGGTTGAGCCTGGGCCGGCCAATGTCGCCGGAGTGATACACGGAACATTGGCAATGTTGCGCCATGTGTCATGATTCTTTGTGCTGAAACGATTGGCGGGGCATGATGGCGCCGATAACGCCGTCGAGCCGACGGCTGGTTAACGAGAGGAGCTACCGTCCATGGAAGATGAAGTCGAGGCGCAGGAGCGCAGGCTCCCCTTGAACCTGACGCTGGCCCTGGCTGCACTGGTGGTCATCGTCGCCGGCATGCGCGCGGGGGCAGACCTGCTGGTGCCGGTGCTGCTGTCGCTGTTCATCGCGGTGGTGTGTACCGCCCCGGTGCAGTGGCTGCACGAGCGGGGGCTGGGCTTGAGACTATCGGTATGGGTCACGCTGGTGGTGATCGGCGGCATGCTGATCCTGCTGGCGCTGTTGCTGGCCAATAGTGTCGGTACCTTTGCCGAGGCCTTGCCCGGGATCGAGGAAAAGCTCTACGAATACTACCTGCGCCTGCTCGATGGACTGGCCAGCATGGGGCTTGCCATCGACACCCAGCGGCTGGCCGGGTTTCTCGACACCCAGAAGCTTGGCGAATGGCTTCCGGCACTGCTCAGCCAGCTCGGCAATCTGATGATGCAGAGTGTCGTGGTGGCGCTGCTGGTGATGTTCATGTTGTTCGAGACGCTGAACTTCCGCGACAAGATATCCCGGGCGCTGGCCAACCCCGCCCCGAGCCTCGAGCGCTTCAACGAGTTCAGCCACACCCTCAAGCGTTACCTGGCGGTCAAGACCGTGATCAGCCTGGTCACCGGGGCCCTGGTGTGGGTGGCCTGTCTGCTGGTGGGGGTCGACTTCCCGCTGCTGTGGGCGGTGCTGGCCTTTGCGCTCAACTATATCCCCAACATCGGTTCGGCCATCGCCGCGGTGCCGGCGGTGCTGCTGGTGCTGGTATCTCCGGACGGGGGCATGGGCGATGCGTTGCTGCTGAGCCTTGCCTATCTGTCGATCAACTTCGTCATGGGCAATCTGGTCGAACCGCGGGTCATGGGGCGGGCGCTGGGGTTGTCCACCTTCGTCGCCTTCCTGTCGCTGGTGGTGTGGGGCTGGATCTTCGGGGTCACCGGCATGTTGCTGTCGGTGGTGCTGACGATGACGTTGAAGATCGCCCTCGACAGCCACCCCCAGACCCGCTGGATGGCCCACCTGCTGGGGCCAGCCAAGGGTGGCCCGGTGGAGGACGCCAGCCGGCCACTGGCCGAGCGTGCTCGCATGAGCAAGCTGAAACGCAAGGTCGAATCGGTCCAGCGCAAGTAAACCGACCGGGCGCATAAGCCAGCGATATGGACCACCTGAACGCAAGGTCGAGGCGGTCCAGCGCAAGTAAGCCGACCGGGCGCATAAGCCAGCGATACGGACCACTCGAACGCAAGTGAGCCAAGGACGGGGCTATGGCGCCTTCTCGGGCGGTGGGAACACCACCTCCATGCCGCGGGCGTCGAGCTGACGGATGTCCTCGGGGCTGCCGTCCTCGGCCAGGGTGACCAGGCCGATGCCGGGCCCGTTCCACAGGCGTTCTCCGGCCTTGGCGCGGTCCGGGTCCCTGGGCTCCACCGCCATGGGCCGGCGCTGGGTGAACCAGTTGAGCGGCGAGCGTGGCGAGTAAAGCCAGCGATTGAGCCGGTCGAAGGTATCCAGCAGGGTGTCGGGAAAGCAGTTCTTGAGACCGCTGGAGGTGATCTGCCAGATCATCGGGCCCTGGTGCCGGTGACGGATACGCACGTCGTAGACGAAGGAGTAGTGCACGTCGCCAGACAGGATGACGTAGTGCCCCGGGGTCCGCGAGTGGCGGAAGATGTTGAGCATCACGCTGGCGGCGCCACGATGGGCCATCCAGTTCTCGGCATCCACCAGCAGCGGCTTGCCCGCCAGGATGAACAATTTCTGGATGGTCTCGATCAGCTTGACCCCGAACATCGGCGCCGGAGAGACGATGACCGCCGACGGCGCGTCGATCAACTCCTGCTGAAATTCCGATAACGCCTCCCAGTCCATCAGGCCGGATGGCCGTTCGGGCTTGCGCCCGTTGCGCCAGCGTCGGGTGCGGGTATCCAGCACCACCAGACGTGGACTGCCCTCCACCTGAAATTCCCAGCCCTCGAAGCGAAAGAGGCGCTCGAGACAGGCATCCTGCTGATCCTTGTCGAGCCAGCCTTGGTTATCGTTGGCGTCGCTCAACAGCGCCTGGGCTTCGTCCAGCGGTGTCTTCAACCGCTCGGGGGCGTTGCCCCAGCCCTGGCACAGCAGATAGGCCAGCAAGGCATTGCCGATGATGCGCTTGGAGAAGGGGTGGCCGTAAGCCGTGCTTTCCCACTGCGCGGTAAGGTTCCAGTCGTCGGTGACGTCGTGGTCATCGAAGATCATCAGGCTCGGCAACTGGGCCATGACGCGGGCGGCGGCAGGCAGGGTAGCGACGAAGTCGTCGATGATCCGGGCCTGGTCGTCGTAGGTCTCTCGTCGCTCTTCTTCAAGCGCAGGAGGCTGGCACTCGATGAGGCGCCACGGCGTCGGCGACCAGACCAGCAGGTACATGGCCACCATCTCGGCGAAGGTCATCAGGTGATTGGCGGCGCTGGCCGACGTGAACACCGGCTTGCGAACGCCCCCGAAGAAGCGATCCTTGAGGGCAGCCGAGCTCTTGACGTCGGGCAGCAACTCTTCGCGTCGATAGTAGCTGAAGGGGCTTGCGTAGAGCGATTGGCTGTCGTCGATGGTTGAGCCCTCGAGGGTCTCGTCGAACAGCCCCAGGCGCTCGATCAGCGCGTGTATCGCCACCAGCAAGGGGCCGGCGACGTCATCGGCGTAGATCTGGTCGCCGGTCATCAACAGCCAGGCCGGCCACTGTTCGGGACAGTCGAGACGCTGGGCGAGCCAGCTGTCCAGATGGGCCAGGCCGTCCGGGCCATCGTAGTGAGGACGACGGCAGGAGCCATGCAGCAGGCGTCGGTGGCTCGATGCCAGCACGAATGCCGGCGTCTCGTGCCCTTCATGGCACAGATGGGGCGCCAGCTCGCCGAGTGAGGTTTCGCGCTCGTCCGTCACCTTGAGGTCGTAGTCGATCCGGGTGTCCTGGGGCAGAGGCTCATCCAGCGGTGCATCGATCAGGTAGAGCAGGGCATGGCGGCCCAGTGGCACCAGCCGGTAATCGTCCTCACCAAGCGGCTGTCGGCGCGGTGACTCGCCGCTGGGTGACAGCTCGAGGGTCAAGCTGAGCGGACGGCTCGCCACCAGCCAGATGCGCAGACGTTCGGGACTCAAGCGTCGCAGGATGGGGCCGGCGAGGATAGCGGGAAGGTCGTCGGGAGACGTTCCGGTGTCGGTCATGGCGGTCCTGTGTCGGTTCGCTGTCGGTAAGCCCCGTTCCGGGGGGAGACCTCGCGCATGGCGAATACATCAAGAGTATCAACGGTAAGCGGCAAGGAGGCCAGAGCGTCGGCGTATGCCTTGCCGACTGTCCCGAGGTGGCCGTTGCGCTGACTGGTCTGGTAGCGCTGGTCTTGCCCTGGCTGCGCGACCGGTCCAGGTCAGCACCTGACAAATGCTAGCATCAAGGATGAGGAACGCGTCTTCCCGGGAGACTCCCATGGTTCATGAACATCGAACGACCGAAAGCGCCCCAGCGGACGGCTCTGCTCACCAGCACGCTGAGCGAGACCAGCATCGGCACGATCCGCACGGCCATGACGCGCACCGCCATGGCCATGGCATCGGCCATGTGCACACCGACAGCCAGCGTCGGCTGGCCTGGGGCATCCTGCTGACCGCGTCCTTCATGGTGGCCGAGGTGATCGGAGGTGTTGTCTCCGGATCGCTGGCACTGCTGGCCGACGCAGGCCATATGCTCACCGACAGCGCTGCCCTGATATTGGCCTGGTTTGCCGCCCGCCTCAGCAAGCGACCTGCCGACGACGCCCGCAGTTTTGGCTATGACCGGGTGCAGATCCTCGCCGCCTTCGTCAACGGCTTGACCCTGATCGCCATCGTGGTCTGGATCTCGATCGAAGCGGTCCGCCGCCTGCTGAGTCCGGTCGAGGTGCTGGGGCCTGTCATGCTGACGGTGGCGGTGGCGGGACTGCTGGTCAATATCGTGGTCTTCGTGATTCTTCACGGCGGCGATCGCGACAATCTGAATATTCGCGGTGCTGCGCTGCACGTGCTGGGCGATCTGCTCGGTTCCGTTGCGGCGATCGTTGCCTCGCTGGTGATCATGGCGACCGGATGGACGCCGATCGACCCGCTGCTGTCGGTGCTGGTGGCGCTGTTGATCCTCAGGAATGCCTGGACACTGACGCGCCAGAGTGGGCACATCCTGCTGGAAGGCGTTCCGGAATCCCTGGACATCGATGCCATGAAGCGGGCCGTCGTCGAGACGGTACCGGCGGTATGCGACGTTCATCATGTTCACGCCTGGTCGCTGACACCCGGACGGCATCTGGTGTCGATGCACGTCGGCGTGCGCTCGGGAGAAGACCACCAGACAACTCTGGTGGCAGTGCGGGAGGTGCTGACCCAAGGGTTCGATATCGAGCATGTCACGATGCAACTGGAAGAGGTGGGGGACTGCGTCGATCATCGCTGAGCAACACCACTGCATGAAGTCAGGCAGGCGCAAGGCAAGCCGAAAGGGAAGGGGGGGTGGCCGCCCCCCCTGGAGGCAGGGAGGGCGAGGATGGCCGGCGACTAGAGAAGCTTGGTCTGTCGCAGACTGTGCAGGGCGCAGGGGGCATCGAAGCTGTTCGCATCTGCCAGATCCCAGAACTCACGATACAGCGGATGGTTCTTGGCGCCGCCCTCCAGCAATTCCTTGGGTGCCAGGCTGTCGATCAGGCTGATGTAGGGCAGCGCCTTGCCATTGGAGAGGCGCCTGATGATGTGTTCGGGGCCAAGTTCGCTGGGGTGATGCAGCCCCGCCGCCTCCAGCATCTCGCACAGGGCGAACTTGGTATTGGCGTGGAAGTTCTTCACCCGCACCGACTTGTCCTCGACGTCCAGGCGGTTGCCGCGGGCCTTGTCCTGGGTGGCGACCCCGCTGGGGCACTGGTCGTTGTGGCAGCTTTGGGCCTGGATGCAGCCCAGCGAGAACATGAAGCCACGGGCCATGTTGACCCAGTCGGCGCCCAGCGCCAGCGTACGGGCGATGTCGAAGGCGCTGATGATCTTGCCGCTGGCGCCGATGCGAATCTCGTCGCGCAGTCCGGCGCCGACCAGGGTGTTGTGGACCAAGATCAGGGCGTCGTTGAGCGGCATGCCGAGGCGGTTGATGAATTCCAGCGGTGCGGCGCCGGTGCCGCCCTGGCCACCGTCGACCACGATATAGTCGGGGCGGTCGCCGCATTCCAGCATGGCCTTGACCATGGCGAACCATTCCCAGGGATGGCCCAGGGCCAGCTTGATGCCCACCGGCTTGTCGCCGGAGAGGGTGCGCAGCTCCTGGATGAAGTGGATCATCTCGCAGGGGGTGGAGAAGGCGGAGTGCTTGGACGGCGAAAGTACGTCCTGGCCTTCGGGCACGCCGCGAGTCGAGGCTATCTCGGCGGTCACCTTGGCCCCCGGCAGGATGCCGCCATGGCCAGGCTTGGCGCCCTGGGACAGCTTGATCTCGATCATCTTCACTTCGTCACGACGGGCATTCTCCTTGAACTTGTCGCGATCGAATCCACCGTCGTCGCGACGACAGCCGAAGTAGCCGGAACCGATCTGCCACACCAGGTCGCCGCCGCGCAGGTGGTAGGGCGATATCGCCCCTTCCCCGGTGGTGTGGTAGAAGCCCCCGAGCTTGGCACCTTCGTTGAGGGCGCTGATGGCATTGGGCGACAGGGCACCGAAGCTCATGGCGGAAATATTGAGCACGCTGGCCTTGTAGGGCTTGGCGCGATGCTCGCCGACGACCACGCGGAAGTCATGATCGGTGATCTCCACCGGTGACAGCGATGGCCCCATCCACTCGTAGCCGGGGGCGTTCATGTCCCGGAGCGAGCCGAAGGGCTTCTTGTCGATGGTGCTCTTGGCCCGTCGATAGACCAGCGAGCGCTGCTCGCGGGAGAAGGGCGACTCGAAGGTGTCCGCCTCAATGAAGTACTGGCGGAACTCGGGCCCGATGGATTCCAAGAAGTAGCGAATATGCGCCAGGATCGGGTAGTTGCGACTGACCGTGCGGCGACGCTGGACGATGTCATAGGTGCCCAGCGCGGTCAGCGCGCCAAACGCCAGCACCCCCGTCAGCCACCATAGTGACGCCAGTAGCCCGAGCAGGCTGACGATCAGGCCGGCGACGGCGATGTAGTAGGCGCCGAAGCGGGTCGAGGCGTGGCGTGAAAGGTACGAGGCCATGTCGTTCTCCCTGAGTCACGGTTTTCTTGTGTTCTTTACTCATGCAAGCACATTACCTGTCACCGGCATAGAGCACGCGGCACCGGGTGACGACCAGGCACAGTGGAGCAAAAGGCGGAGGCATGGCTCGGGAGAGAGGCCGCGCTAAAGGCGGCAGGCGGCCAGTCGTGAGGTGCTGCTGCAGGTGACTGCAAAGCGTCATCGTCTCGTAACCAAGTGCAAATAGTGTTTGACCTGAGCGCCAAGACGGCGCATGCTGCTCGCAGTTGGTTAGCAAGTTGAACGTCTCAGAGGTCATCGAAGCATCCTGGCGACGATGTTCCGGGGGAAGGTTTCTTGTTTTACCCACTGCAACTCGGGTATCTCCCGGTAATGTATATACGCTAGTCGAGGATTCGATCATGGCAACTGGTACCGTCAAGTGGTTCAACGACACTAAGGGCTACGGCTTCATCTCTCCGGACGACAACGGTGACGACCTGTTCGCTCACTTCTCCGAGATTCAAGCCGACGGCTTCAAGTCCCTGCAGGATGGCCAGAAGGTCTCCTTCGAGGTGACTCAGGGCAAGAAAGGCCTCCAGGCTTCCAACATCAAGGTCATCGACTAAGTCGATCGCTTGATGGCCGCTCAGGCGGCGTGATGCATCGCACTTGATGCATGGAAAAGGCTCGCTTCGGCGGGCCTTTTTGCGTTTCTGATGTGTCGTTCTGCGCCCCGGGTGGGTGCCGGTGAAGGACATCCGTAAACGAGGTGAATCTCTCGCAAAGGCGCTGTGGCATAGGGTAAAGGGTCTATATGCCTGAAAGAGATAAAAAAATAATACATTGTAACTATTTAGAATAAGGTGAGGGAGGCACAATAGGCTGATTCTCTTCAGCAAGGCCACCTCATGTCGCTGGATGCCTGGATCGCCCTTTCCGTTGCCTGTGCCGTCTTCCCGTTTATGGCGCTGACACGCCTCGGCCCCGACATGGTGCTGATGGGGGCTCTTGTGGTGCTTCTGAGCCTTGGGGTCATCGACGCCGAGCAGGCGTTGGGCGGCTTTTCCAACAGTGGCTTGTTCACGGTCGCCTTCCTCTACATCCTGGTCGCCAGCCTGCGTGATACCGGTGGTATCGATCTGATCATTCGTCACGTGCTGGGACGCCCCTCCGGCGAACGTCACGCCTTGTCACGCCTGGTGTGGCCCGTCACCGCCGTCAGCGGGCTGCTCAACAACACGCCGGTGGTGGCCACCTTCATCCCTGCGGTGATCAGCTGGGGGCGTCGCTTCTCGATTGCCCCGCAGTTGTTGCTGATGCCGCTGAGCTTCGCTTCGATCCTCGGCGGCACCGTCACCCTGATGGGCACCAGTACCAATCTGGTGGTGCATTCGCTGATGCAGGAGCGCTTCCCGGACCTCCACCTGGGGCTGTTCGAAATCGCCTGGGTGGGCGTGCCCATGGCACTGGTTGGGGTCGTCTACCTGCTGGTAGTAACGCCTCGTCTGCTGTCCAGGCGCCCCGGCAGTGAGGAGGCCTTCGCCAACCTGCGCGAGTTCACCATCGAAATGGAAGTGGATCCGCAGGGGCCGCTGGTCGACCGCACCGTCGAAGAGGCCGGGCTGCGGCATCTTTCCGGGCTCTTCCTGGTGGAAATCGAACGCGGTGGCAATGTGGTCAGCGTGGTGGGGCCGGGTGAACGTCTCAAGGGCGGGGATCACCTGGTCTTTGCCGGCACCACTGAGGGGGCAGTGGAATTGCAGCAGATGCGCGGTCTGAGGCCATCCCGTCTGGGGGAGTCGCATCTTGAGAAGGAGTTTCGCGAGCGCCGCCTGGTGGAAGCGGTAGTCTCCGACCAGTGCCAGTTCATCGGGCAGAAGATTCGCGATGGCCATTTTCGCACGCTCTATGGCGCCGCTGTGCTGGCGGTCTGTCGTGGTGGGCGCAGGGTGGCGGGTAGCCTCGGGCAGATTCGTCTGCAACCCTCCGATGTGCTGTTGCTCGAGGCGCGCCCGGCCTTTATCGAACGTCATCGACAGTCTCAGGACTTCCTGTTGATCAGCCAGGTCAATGGTCAGGCCAGGCCCGCCTTCGACCGAGCGCTGCGCGCCTGGGCGATCCTGGCGACGGTAGTGGTGCTGGCCTCCACCGGGCTGATGAGCATGATGAACGCCGCCATGCTGGGCGCCACGGCAGCCCTGTTGAGCGGCTGTGTCAGCGTCCGCAGTGCCCGTCGCGGCATGGACACCCAGGTGTTACTGACCATCGCCGCATCCTTTGGCCTGGGCGCCGCACTGCAGACGTCCGGGGCAGCAGATGTGGTGGCCCGTGGGCTGCTGAGTGTCGTCGGCGACAGTCCCTGGGCGCTGCTGGTGGGCACCTACTGTGTGGTGGCGCTGCTGACCTCGCTGGTGACCAACAATGCCGCAGCGGTCATTACCTTCCCCATCGCCATGGCAGGGGCCGAGAGTCTCGGCGTCAATCCTTTGCCCTACGTGGTCGTGGTGATGTTTGCCGCATCGGCCAGTTTTCTCACCCCGATTGGCTATCAGACCAATCTGATGGTCATGGGCCCCGGTGGCTACCGGGTTCAGGATTACCTCAAGCTCGGCGGCCCCCTGAATCTGCTGACTGCGGTCGTGGTGCTGGTGCTGACCCCCTTTTTCTGGCCCTTCTAAAAAGCCCTGTGTGCTTCTCGGTAGCCGGGTGACTTCACCTGTTTGGCTCGTCCCCTCTGGCGCATTGCGGTAGGCTAGGAGGTTGTGCTTTGCAACATAGACTGAGATCTGCCCATGAGCGACAACGACCAGCTGGTCATCGAGCCCCGAGGCGAAGCGGACGCCTGCATGATCATTCTTCACGGCCTGGGAGCGGATGGGCGTGACTTCGAGCCGGTGGTGCCCATGCTGCCAAGGCCCGGTTACGCTCAGATCCGATTTATCCTGCCCCATGCACCGCGCCTGCCGGTCACCATCAATGGTGGCATGGTCATGCCCGCCTGGTACGACATTCTCGAGATGAGCCTGGACCGTCGGGTGGACGAGATGCAGCTGCGGCTGTCGGCCGAGCGGATCAAGGGCGTCATACAGTCCCAGATCGATGCCGGCATCGACAGCCGACGTATCCTGCTCGCCGGGTTTTCCCAGGGTGGGGCCGTTGCCTACGAGGCCGCCTTCAGCTTTGACAAGCCGCTGGGTGGTCTGCTGGCGATGTCCACCTACTTTGCCACCGCGAACTCGATCGAGCTGAACGAGGCCAATCGCGACCTGAGGGTGGAAATCCATCACGGCAGCATGGATCCGGTGGTACCCGAATCCCTGGGCCGAGCCGCCTTCGCTCGTCTGGAGGAGCTTGGCTATCACACCGTCTATCGTCAGTATCCCATGGCTCACGCGGTCTGCCCGCAGCAGATCGGGGATATCGGCGAGTGGATGAGTGAGCTGCTGGGACAGTGAGTCCTTAGGCTGCTTTGCTCAGCCTGCGAACATGAGACTTTTCATCCTGCGAAGGAAGTCTGGTTCTTCTAAGCTTTTTTCGTACAAAAAATTAAGAAAAAGCTTACGGGATGCAGGGTGATGTCTGTATGGAGGTTTTTCCGTCGCGACAAGACAAAGGCTGAGAGTGGCACACCCCCACAGACCATGACGGTCAGTGACGGGGAGTCGGGGGCCGAGGCCCTGCTGGGCGCCGCGCCGGGGTCCGCCTTGTTGCTTGACCATGAAGGAACCATCGTCTGGGCGAACGCTCGTCAGTGCAATGAACTGGGCAAGTCTCTGGCAGATATCAGGGGGCTGAGCCTGACCGATGTTCATTGCAGTACGGCAGCCGAGACACTGGAGCTGGCCCTTGCGCGTTGTCGCGAGGGAGGCGGGAGCTGGGAAGGCGTGGTGGCCTGTGACGGGGTTGGTCGTCTACGTCACCTTGGTACCAGCATCCACCCGGTGTCGTGGTGCGCTGCCCGCTGGATGCTGATGAAGCACGACGTCAGCCGGTTGCAACTGCAGGCGGCATCAGCTCAGCGACTGAGCCGCACCATTGAAAGCCGCATGGCGAGGCTCCCGGGAGTGGTGTTCCGGCTGCGCCAGTCGCCCGGGGGAGGCTTGTCGTTTGACTACCTGGGACCTGGCTTCGAATCCCAGACGGGGCTGTCTCGTCAAAGTGCCCTGGAAGACGTCGAGGTCGTGCTTTCCAGGCTGGACGAAGACGCGCGTGAGCAGTTGACGCTGGCGCTCGCCCAGTCCCTGGTCAGCCTCACACCCTGGCACCTGGACATCACCCTGGGTGATGCTCAGGAGACCGTCGCGGAAGGACAGCGCTGGTTCGAGGCCAGGGGCACGCCCCAGCGATTCGATGACGGCACCGTGGTCTGGGATGGCCTGCTGCTGGATGTGACCCAGCGCAAGCAGGCGGAGTCGCGTGTCGCCAAGCTGGTCAGCACCGATGTCCTCACCGGCGTGATGAATCGCCGAGCCTTCCTCGAGGCAGGAGCGCGGGTACTCGCCCGGTTGCGGCGCCGTGGCGAGCCAGCGGTGCTGGCGATGCTGGATCTTGACCATTTCAAGTCGCTGAACGATGCCTACGGCCACGCCGCTGGGGACATGGTGCTGAAGGCTTTCGCCGATACCTGTCGTCTAAGCCTGCGCCCCTATGACCTGCTGGCGCGTATCGGGGGCGAAGAATTTCTGGTACTGCTCGGTGACGTTCATGCCGAAGACGCCTGGGACATACTGGAGCGTCTTCGAAGCAACGTGGAAGCATCGACCTTGAAGGTCGACCGTCGTGCCCTCAAGGTAACAGTGAGCATGGGAGCCATCTGTGTCGGGCAGGACGAAAGTCTCGACATGGCCATGCGGCGTGTGGACGGAGCGCTCTACGATGCCAAGCGTGCCGGTCGCAACCAATTGAAGGGCCTCCTTCCTGAGTATGAACGCGATAACCTCGCGTTGGGCAAGGCCCTGGCATCATCCACCATCTACAAGGAGATCGAGATGGCGTTGAGCGAAGATCTGCGGATCCCTAAGCCCTGCCCGAACTGCGGCAGCTACAACATGCGAGTCCCCAGCACCAAGAATCCCGATGAAAAGGTGCACTGCGCTTCCTGCCAGACCTACGTCTGCCTTTACGCCGAAGCGGAGGAGATGATCGAGAAGACACCCAAGAGCGAGTCCGAGGAACTGATCGAGAAGGCCATGAACCGGGACAAGTGACCGTGACAAGTGACCGGGACAAGTGAACGTGTCAGCTCCGGGCCGAACGCCAGCGCCCCCGCCTTGCAGGCGGGGGCGCTTTGGTTTCGTTGGGGGGAGGTGCTACAACAGCTCTTCGCCGGCCAGGGCCAGGCGCGAGCGCTCGACGCTTTTTAACGTCACATGGCCGGCATGGGGCCAGTTCTTGAAGTTCTGAACCACTGCGGCCATGCCGCAGGTATTGGCGGTGAGGTAAGGGGTGTCGATCTGGCCGACGTTGCCCAGACAGACGATCTTGGTGTTGCGTCCCGCTCGGGTGATCAGGCTCTTCAACTGCTTTGGCGTAAAGTTCTGGGCCTCGTCGATGATCAGGAAGGTGTCGTTGAGGGTGCGTCCACGCATGAAGCCCGGCGCCCGGATCTGCACGCGTGAGCCCAGTAGCTGGCGCGTGGCGTCCTGGTTCCAGGTCGAGCTTCCGTCATGCTCGTCGCGCAGCAGGTTGTCCATGTTGTCGTGGAAGGCGCCCATCCAGGGCGACATCTTTTCCTCTTCGGTGCCGGGCAGAAAGCCGATGTCCTCGCTCATGGAGATCGGCGCTCGGGTGAACACCACCCGTTCGAAACGCTTGGTATCGAGGGTCTGCTGGAAGGCCGCGGCCAGGGTCATGAAGGTCTTGCCGGTGCCGGCACTACCGGCCACCGTGACCAGGTCCACGGCGTCGTCCATCAGCAGGTTCAAGGTGAAGTTCTGCCGGCTGTCGTGGGCGTGTACCCCCCAGACGCTGGCGCCGTGGCGATAGTTGGTCAAAAGCTCCAGGGTGGCCTGGTGGGGGGCGAGTTCGCGCACGATGGCTTCGAAGCTGGCCTCGCTGTCGGCGTCGGACACCAGCATGCCCAGGTGCCAGTGCTGGGGAATCTCGCCGCTCAGGCGATAGATGACACGGTCATGGTCGCGCTCGACCTTGACGTCCAGCGCCATGGCGTCCCACAAGCCACGGCCGGCGTCCTCATACACAGCGACACCGTCGGTCATGGCGTCGGAGTCATCGAAGGCGCGATCGGTCAGGTAGTCCTCGACCGGCACGCCGAGGGCGGCGGCCTTGACCCGCAGGTTGATGTCCTTGGTGACCAGGATCACCGAGGCGTCGGGGCGTTCCTGACGCAGTCGGCAGGTCTCGCCGAGCAGACGATTGTCGGGGCTGTCTTCCAGGTTGTCGGGCAGGGTGAGGTCGGAGTAGCAGAGCAGTCTCAGTCGGCCATCTGGTCCGCTGACGCGGGTGATGGGAATACCTTGGCGTATCTGGTCGATGTCGACGTTGGCGGTCAGGTCAGAGAGGGTCCGGCTGACTTGCCGGGCGGTGCGGGCGATTTCGCGGATGCCATTCTTGTGCTTGTCGAGCTCCTCGAGCACGGTCATGGGGATAACCACTTCGTGCTCTTCGAACTGGTAGAGGGCGCTGGGATCATGGATCAGTACGTTGGTGTCCAGCACGTACAGTCGGGTGGCCTTCTTGTCGATGCGTACCATCGGCACAGCTCTCCTGATTGTCACCTTGGGCGTCAACATGACGCCTTGATGTCGACACTCTCAGCGCGCGATGTCAGGAATGTGACAGCCGCCAAGGTGTCGGATTGCACACGATAGGCTCCTCCTGTGGCCATGAAACGGTTCTCAACCGATTCTCAATCGGTTCTCAAACCCTTGGGCGGGTTGGCCGTTACTTGCAGTTTGTCCCGCTGTGGCGCAAGACGTGCTGCCAACGGCGCTTCTTTACATTGGACCCTGTTTCGGTCCAGCGGTGCCCTTGAGTCAAGCATGGACGATGACAAAAATGCTGCAAGGGCGAAGTGTCAACGCTGCGCTATCAGGTCAATTCTTCGGTCAACCTTCCCACTCACGCCAGGCCGGTCCTCTGCGATTCGGCCGCGACGGCCGTATCCCCCGAGATGACGGTCAGGACCGAGCCCGCCAGCTTTCGTGCCGCACAGGCCCGGGCCGAAATGCTGCGGCGCTCAGGGTGCGATCATTACCCTGTCCTGGTCGAAGGCCACCGCCCAGGTGCGCAGCGAGACGCTGTCGTCTTCCACGCAACGGCCGTCCGTGAGGCGAAAGTGCTGCTTGTACAGGGGAGAGGCCACCACTGGCTCTCCCTGGATGTCGCCGACGATGCCTCGGGCCAGCACATTGGCCTTGGCGATGGGGTCGTGGTGGTCGATGGCGAACAGTTCCGGGCTATGCCCGGGCAGGTAGAACAGCGCCACCTGGGCGGGGCCCTCGGCGCTGTCGATCCAGGCGGCGACACCGGAGAAGGGCACCAGGTCACTGCGCTGGCACAGCGGTATCCAGTCCAGCGAACGGCTGATGGAAGAAGCGGTCATGGAAAACTCCTTGTGGCGTTGTTGGCGGCCCGTCTCGTGACGAGGTGTGGTCACGAGGGCGGAAACGGTGGTTGGCTGAGGCTTGCTCAGGCTGGGCGGAGCTGACCGCGCTCCTCGGTGACGATGATGTCCGGGTCGGGACGGCTGTCGTTGACGTAGCTGCGAAAGCGCTTGAGCTTGTCCGGATCGGCCAGGGCGCCCGCCCACTCGCACTCGTAGGTATCGATGACGTGCTGCATCTGGCGTTCGAGCTCCTCGCCGATGCCCAGACTGTCGTCGAGCACCACCGCCTTGAGGTAGTCGAGGCCTCCCTCGAGGTTTTCGCGCCACACAGAAGTCCGCTGCAGTCGATCGGCGGTGCGTACGTAGAACATCAACAGACGGTCGATGGCCTGGATCAGGGCCTGGTCATCCAGGTCGGTGGCGAACAGCTCCGCATGACGCGGACGCATGCCGCCGTTGCCGCAGACGTACAGGTTCCAGCCATGCTCGGTGGCGATGACGCCGATGTCCTTGCTCTGGGCCTCGGCGCACTCGCGGGTGCAGCCGGACACCGCAAACTTGAGCTTGTGCGGCGAGCGCAGTCCCTTGTAGCGATGCTCGAGTCGCAGCGCCATGCCGACGCTGTCCTGGACGCCGTAGCGGCACCAGCTGCTGCCGACACAGGATTTCACCGTGCGCAGCGACTTGCCGTAGGCGTGTCCGGTTTCGAAGCCAGCGTCGATCAGTTCCTCCCAGATGGCCGGCAGGTCCTCGAGACGCGCGCCAAACAGGTCGATGCGCTGGCCGCCGGTGATCTTGGTGTAGAGGCCGTACTTCTTGCCCACCTGGCCCAGCACGATCAGCTTGTCCGGGGTGATCTCACCGCCGGCGATACGCGGCACCACGGAAAAGGTGCCGTTCTTCTGCATGTTGGCCATGAAGGTGTCATTGGTATCCTGCAGCGGGATATGCGCCGCGTCGGTGATCGGTTCGTTGAAGCAGGAGGCCAGGATCGAGGCCACCGCCGGCTTGCAGACGTCACAGCCGAGACTCGGCGCCCCGTCGTCCAGGATGGTGCCGTGTCGGGTCATCAACTCGCTGAAGGTCTTGATGCCCTCGACCCGGACGATATCGAAGAGCTGCTGGCGGGTGTGGGCGAAGTGCTCGCACAGGGAGGTGTCGACTTCCATGCCGCGGGCCGCCAGTTCATGGTCGAAGACGTTCTTGAGCAGCGCCGCACAGCCGCCGCAGCCGGTACTGGCCTTGGTCGTCCCCTTGACCGCGCCGAGGTCCTCGCAGCCGGCGTCGATGGCGGCGCTGATGGCGCCCTTGGTGACGTTGTGGCACGAGCAGATGGTGGCACTGTCCGGCAGGGCGTCCGGGCCCAGCGCCGGCGCCGGTTCGCTGGAGGGCACGATCAACGAGGCGGGGTCCGCCGGCAGATCCAGGTTATTGGCGTAGTACTGCATCAGGCTGTCGTAGGCGGAGTTGTCGCCCACCAGCATGGCGCCGAGCAGGCGCTTGCCGTCACCGGAGACCACCAGCTTGCGATAGACCTGCTGGATCTGGTCGAAGTATCGGTACTGCTTGGCGCCGGGATGGCGGTTAGCGTGGGCGTCGCCGATGGCCCCCACGTCGACCCCCATCAGCTTGAGCTTGGTGCTCATGTCGGCCCCGGTGAAGGTCGAATCGCCACCGCACAGGGTGTCGGCCGCGGCCTTGGCCATCTGATAACCGGGGGCGACCAGACCGAAGATGCTGTTGTTGTACAGCGCGACCTCGCCCACCGCGAGGATGGCGGGATCGCTGGTCAGGCAGTGGTCATCGATCACCACGCCGCCACGTTCGCCGATCTCGAGCCCGCACTCGCGGGCCAGCTCGTCCCGGGGGCGTATGCCGGCGGAGAACACGATCAGATCGGTCTCCAGCACCTTGTCGTCCTGAAATACCATGCGCAGACGGCTGGCTTCACCGGGGACGATCTCGCGGGTCGCTCTTTCGGTCAGCACCTGGACGCCCAGGCCCTCGATCTTTTCCTTGAGCAGTTCACCGCCTTGCTCGTCCACCTGCATCGGCATCAGACGCGGGGCAAATTCGACCACCGCGGTGTCCAGGTCGAGGCCGCGCAGGGCGTTGGCGGCCTCCAGCCCGAGCAGTCCGCCCCCCACCACCACGCCGGTATTGGCGGTGGCGGCGGCGGCGCGAATGGCGTCGAGATCGTCCAGGGTGCGGTAGACCAGGCAGCCCTCGCGATCATTGCCGGGAATCGGCGGGACGAAGGGGAAGGAACCGGTGGCCAGCACCAGACGGTCGAAGTCGAGGTAGCCAGCGTCGGTGTGAACGCGCCGTGCATCGCGATCGATGGCGGTGACCGCCTGGTGCAACTTGAGCTCGATGCCGTGCTCGGCGTAGTAGTCGGCGGTGGACAGCGCCAGGGACTGGGCGTCGCGGCCGCTGAAGTACTCCGACAGGTGCACTCGGTCGTAGGCCAGATGACGTTCCTCGCCGAACACCACGATGCGGTAGCGGCGGTGCTGATCACGTTCGACCAGCTGCTCGACCAGGTGGTGACCTACCATGCCGTTGCCTACCACGACCAGGGTGGGGCGGGTATCCGTGGCGTCGCTGTCGGGAGCATTGTGTGCGGCGAGATTGTGCTTTGTGCTGGACATCAGGCGGCATCCTGTTCGGTGGTCGATGGGTCGGTGTCGGTGGTGGCGTCGTCCGCCAGCAGGGCCTCGGTATCGGCCTGGCCCAGCAGCAGCGAGTGGCGCGCTCGGTCCAGTCGCTGGCCTTGCTCGGCGAGCCGGAATAGCCAGGGGCCCATGCGGGTATCGCCGTAGAGCACGGCGCCCTCGAGTCGGCCGTCGCGCAGCAGCAGTCGGCGGTATTCGCCCTGGTCGCGATAGCTGAGGACCTCATGTCCGTCCTCGGCCTCGGTGGGGCCGAAGGCGTACAGCGAGACGCCGGAAACCTTGAGCTTGGTGGCGCAGGCGCGTTCGTGGTAAGGCGCCGAGGGCTCGCCGCACAGGCGACTGGCCAGTACCTCGACCTGATGCCAGATCGGCTCCACCAGGCCGTAGGTGGTGTCCTCGAACTGGCAGCATTCGCCGAGGGCAGAAATGTCGGGGTCCGAGGTGGCCAGGGTGTCGTCGACGACGATGGCGCGATCGCAATCGAGCCCCGCATCCCTGCCCAGCTCGGCGTTGGGGGTGATGCCGGCGGCGATCACCACGCAGTTCGCCGGCAGCAGGCGCTCGTCGTCTTCCAGGCGCACACCGACCACCTGGCCGTTTTCATCGCCGACGATCGCGGCCAACCGCGCCCCGGTCTTCAGATGGATGCCGCGGCCTTCGATTTCGCTTGCCAGCATGGTGCTGGCGGTGGCGTCCAGCTGCCGGTTCATCAGGCGCGGTGAGCGTTGCAGCACGCATACCTGCATGCCTCTGGCGGCGAGGCCGGCGGCGGCCTCCAGGCCCAGCAGGCCACCACCGACCACCACCGCCGCGCCGCCAGCCTTTGCTGCGTCGGCCAGGCGCGCCGCATCGTCCAGATCGCGAAAGCCCGACACGCCCGTCAGAGTGATGCCGGGGATCTGTGGCATGGCGCTGCGCGAACCCAGTGCCAGCACCAGGTGGTCGTAGGGGATCACCTCGCCGTCGTCGCACTCGACCAGGCGCCGGGTACGATCGATCCGCTCCACCCGCGCGCCCAGGCGCTGATCGACAGTGACGGCGGAGTCATGCGGCGGTGTCAGCGTCAATCCATCCTGCTCGACATCGCCGGCCAGCCAGCTCGACAGCAGAATGCGGTTGTAGGCCGCGTGCGGTTCGGCACCGATCACGGTGATGTGTCGTGGGGCACCACTCTGGGCCGCCAGGGTCTCGATCAATCGATGCGCGGCCATGCCGTTGCCGACGATCACCAGGTGGGGAAGACGTGCGTCGTCAGACCTCGTCGGCGAAGACGAGCCGGCCTGGGTCATTTCGGAACGGGACCTTGAGTCAGGCAGGCTAGAGGAACGGGGCCTGGAGTCAGAAGGTCCAGTGGAACGGGACCTGATGGAACGGGACATCGCATGGGCTCCAAAAACGCCAAAGACGTCTCTCACACCTCCGGCGTCGGAGGGTGAAGAGACGTCTTTGTCTAGTGTCGGTGCGATCGCCGTTGACCGCCGCCGGCATTCGCCGGCACTTGCTACAGGCTATCCAAGTTTCATGCCTGTTTTACGTTTTGTGCAGGTAAAACAGCCTGTTGGTGCAGGCCCTGGTGGCGGGCGTCAGCATCGGTCAGGCAGGGTTCAGGGCGTGTCGGCACCGTACTGGTGCGTGGCGGCGTCGTAATGCACAGCGCTGTAGCACTCCTCCAGGGTGGCGGTGTCGAGCTGTCGCCCGCGAGCCTCGAGCAGCGGCGACAACCGCTGGATCAGCCCCTCGAAGTCGGCCGTCAGGGGGCGCAGTCGCTCACCGATGCAGGGGTAGCCCGGGGCGGCTTCCAGCGGCAGCTCGTCGAGATGGCCTACGGCTTCATCGAGGTAGGGGGGCAGTGCCAGCCAGGCCAGGGTCTGGCGTCTGGCCTCAGGCGCCTTGTCCAGCCACAGGGCGGCGGCCTGGAGGGCGCGCAGCAGCGCGGACAGGGTATTCGGGTAGCGCCGCGCCCAGGAGGCCGTCACCCCCAGCACCTTCTCGGGATGCGCCGGCATCAGTTCCGCACCGCTGGCCACCACTCGACCCACCTGACGATGCTGGGCCAGGCTGCCCCAGGGCTCGCCGACGCAGAAGCCATCGATCTCGCCTTCGCGCAAGGCGTCCACCATGCGCGGGGGCGGCAGCGCGACCAGTTCGACCTCGCGGTCGACGTCGATGTCGCCGCGGGCCAGCCAGTCACGCAGCAACAGGTGCTGGCAGGAGTAGGGGTAGACCATGGCCAGGCGTGGCCGGGTGCCTTCTTTCAGCGAGGCCTTGAAGCGCCGGGCCAGTTCGCTGGCCGCGCCGAAGGCGCCGGGCTCCCCGCTGTCGACCGAAGCGCCGACCGCCTCGGCCAGGCGGCGAGACAGCACCAGCGTATTGCCCTGGCGGCTCAGCACCGCGGCGGCCAGGGTGTCACAAGGCGCGCGGGACAACCCCAGGCTCATGGCCAGCGGCATCGGCGCCAGCATCTGGGCGCCGTCAAGCAGGCCGGCGGCGACCTTGTCGCGCAGGGTGGACCAGGCGTTCTCGCGTGACAGGCTGACCTCGACTCCCTGGGCGGCGAAGAAGCCGCCTTCCCGGGCGATGATCAACAGCGCAGCATCCAGCAGCGGCACGAATCCCAGGGTCAGGCTGGCGAGCTCGGGTGGATGCGGCGCGCCAGTTCTGGACGTGCTGGCCGCGTCAGAAGACAGCGATGGACTCATGATCCCTTCTCCAGTGGCTTGAGGATGTCGATGACGTTCTGGGCGACCTGGGCGATGCGCTGGCCGCGGTCCATGGCCAGCTTGCGGAGCATGCGGTAGGCCTGTTCCTCATCGCAGCTCTGATGCTTCATCAACAGGCCCTTGGCCTGTTCGATGCGCTTGCGGTCGGCGAGCTGATTGCGTGCCTTGTCGAGGTCGCGGCGCATTCCCTGAAAGGCTTCGAAGCGGGCGATGGCGACATCGATGACCGCCTTGACGCGGTTGGCCGCCAGACCGTCCACCACATAGGCGCTGACGCCGGCCTTCACCGCTGCCTTGAGCGATTCGGGGTCGTGCTGGTCGGCGAAGAACACCACCGGTCGAGGGTTTTCCCGCTGCAGCAGCGCCATGCTTTCCAGGGTGTCCCGGTCAGGCGATTCCATGTCGATGATGACCACGTCGGGTTGATGCTGCTGCACCATGTCGTTGAGGCTGGCCGGGCTTGACAGTCGGCAGACCACCTGGTGTCCGTCCAGCGCAAGCGCCTCTTCGACCATGGCGGCGCGCACTATCTCGTCGTCGACCAGCAGGACCTTCAAGGTGTCGTGTTCGGGCATGGGCGTGGCTCGATGATGCTGTCGCTCGATAGAGCTCGAGTCGACGTGATGAGGGGTGCACCTTGGGTGCCTCTGCACCTGTCAGCGCAAAAGGCGTTCCATTTTCGATCTTGTCGTTTTCTGTCAGGGAGATAACCCCCTGCAAAGCCGCCACCGTGCCCCCGCAGATATGCCGGGCAGGCGCTCGCGCACCGAAAGGGTGCGTAAACGGTGGCCTCCATCGTTCGTTGTGGTGCGAGCCTGGGGTCTGTCAGACGTCTTATCGCCACCATCGCCTGGGCAAACGTCAGAAAAAAACGTCGTGGCTTCAATTGGCTGGCACCGGCATTCCACACTGCAGGGGGCGATTGTGGTGTTCTGGCACAGGGTTTGCTTTGGTTACTGGCAAAGCTAGTGCCGTTGTTGGTGCCATGGGCATCACTAAGCCGGGCCAGGAAGGGTCCCGACGCTGGTGGCGGGTGGGCCGGTCCGACAACTCGTCCGCAACGGGCGCTAGCACACACGAAATCCAGCGCGGGATTTCATCCGGCAACGACGCCCATCTCCTCGAGCCTCGCTCGACGGGATGGGCGTTGTGCGTTTGGGCCGCAGCAAGGCCCGACCGATCAAGGCCCGGCCGCTAGCGGAGCGATGATCTGCCGATGAGATGCCGACGATATGCCAAGGCAGCAAGATGGCCGACAGGAGAGCGCGATGACCCGGACGGATAGCGACAGCACGGAGATCGACAGCGGTGCAGGCGGCGAGGCCACAGGTACCACCTGTCCCTACTGCGGGGTCGGCTGCGGCGTCGAGCTTCGTCGCGATGGCGAGGCGGTTACCCTCAGGGGGGATCGGGATCACCCGGCCAACTTCGGTCGCCTGTGCGTCAAGGGCTCGGCCCTGGCGGAGACCCTTGGCGTTCAGGGGCGCTTGACGCGACCCAGGGTGGACGGTCGCGAGACCGACTGGGACAGCGCGCTGGACGCCGTCGCCGAGCGTCTGGGAGCGATTGCCGAGGGTAGCGGCCCACAGGCCATTGCCGGCTACCTGTCCGGGCAGCTATTGACCGAGGACTACTACGTCGCCAACAAGCTGTTCAAGGGATTTCTCGGGACACCGCACCTGGATACCAACTCGCGGCTGTGCATGGCGTCGGCGGTGGCAGCCTACAAGCGCACCCTGGGCGCCGACGCCGTCCCCTGCAACTACGAGGACCTGGAAGAGGCCGAACTGGTGGTGCTGGTGGGGTCCAATCTGGCCTGGAACCATCCGGTGCTGTATCAGCGGCTGCGTCTGGCCAAGACCCGCAATCCGCTGATGCGGGTCGTGGTCATCGATCCTCGGGTCACCGATAGCTGCGAGATCGCCGATCTGTACCTGGGGCTGCGTCCCGGCAGCGATGCTTTGCTGTTCAATGGCCTGCTGGCCTGGATGGCCCGTCGCCAACGGCTCGATGAGGTCTATCTGAAGCGCCATGTGGACGGCGCCGAAGAGACGATTGCCGCCGCCCTGGACGAGGCGTCGGACATCGAGGCGGTGGCGGCGGCCTGCGATCTCGACGCCGAGCGCCTCGAGACCTTCTACTACTGGTTTGCCACCCAGCTGCACGTGGTCACGCTTTACTCTCAGGGCGTGAACCAGTCGACCAGCGGCACCGACAAGTGCCAGGCCATCCTCAACTGCCACCTGGCCGGCGGCAAGATTGGCCTGCCCGGCGCCGGCCCCTTTTCCATCACCGGCCAGCCCAACGCCATGGGCGGGCGCGAGGTCGGTGGGCTGGCCAACCAGCTGGCCGCCCATATGGACTATCACACCCCGGGCGCCATCGAACGGCTGACCCGCTTCTGGTCGACCGAGGCGCTGGTGCCGACACTGCCCCGGGAGCCCGGCCACAAGGCGGTCGAACTGTTTCAGGCCGTCGAGCGCGGCGACATCCAGGCGCTGTGGATCATGGCCACCAACCCTCTGGTGAGCCTGCCGGATGCCGACCGGGTGCGCCGCGCCATCGAGCGCTGTCCGCTGGTGATCGTGTCGGAATGCATGGCCGACACCGACCTGGTGGAACTTGCCGATATCGTGTTGCCGGCCAGCGGCTGGTCGGAAAAGGACGGTACCGTCACCAACTCCGAGCGGCGTATCTCGCGCCAGCGCGGTCTCCTGCCGCCGCCGGGCGAGGCCCGCCACGACTGGTGGATCCTGTGCCGGGTGGCCGAGCGCCTGGGCTTCGGCGAGGCCTTCGCCTATGACCACCCCAGCGAGATCTTCGACGAGCATGCGCGCTTGTCGGGCCTCGACAACCAGGGACGGCGGGCCTTCGATATTTCCGGGCTGGCGGGGCTGTCCCGGGTCGAGTACGACGATCTCGCACCGATCCAGTGGCCGGTGACGGCAAGCGCACCACGAGGCACCGCGCGGCTGTTCGAAAACGGCCGCTTCTACACCGAGAGTGGCCGGGCACGGCTGTGGCCGGTGAGCGCGCGGGCGCCGCGCCAGGCGCCTGACGCCGACTATCCGCTGCGGCTGAATTCGGGGCGGGTGCGCGATCAGTGGCACACCATGACCCGTACCGCCAGGGCCAGCCGACTGATGAATCACCGCTCCGAGCCCTTCGTCGAGGTCCATCGGGATGACGCCGAGGCCCTGGGGCTGTGTGACCAGGGGCTCGCCAGGATCCGCTCGCGCAGCGGCGAGATGCGCGCCCGCGTCAGGGTCTCTGCCGCCCAGCGCCGTGGGGAAGTGTTCGTGCCCATCCACTGGACACCGCGCTTCAGTCACTCGCCGCTGGCGGGGAGCCTGTTCGCCCCGGACGTTGATCCGCTTTCTGGCCAGCCGGAGACCAAGCATGGCGCGGTGGCGGTCACGCCGCTGCAGCACGCCTGGGAGGCGACCCTGGTGGTTTCCCGGGCACTGGCCCAGCAGGGACCACCCGAGGGTTCGGGCCTGGCGGCCCGGGTGGTCGAGGGGACGAACTACTGGACGCGGGTCCCGCTGGCCTCGGCGGAGCGATGGCAACTGGCCGGTGAGCCGATCGAGCCAGGGGGTGTTGAGAAAGGGAGCGTCGAGAAAGCGGGCGTCGAACGCGACTGGCTCGACTGGGCCGCACGCCAGTTGCCGGGGGAGCTGGGCCCGGTGGCCCAGGACCCGGCCAGTGGTCGCTGGCGCCTGGCGGGGTTCGAGCAAGGACGCCTGTGCTGGTGGCTGATGGTTGGCCCGGTCAGCGAACTGCCGGGGCTTGGCTGGCTGTGCGAGCGCTTCGACGAGGCCGCACGTGGCGAGGCCATGGGTCAGCAGCATCGGCGGCGAGTGCTGGCGGCCTGTCATGACGGCGCCGCTGACCAGGGGCCGATCGTGTGCAGTTGCCATCAGGTGGGGCGCACCCCGATCCAGCGGGCGATTCGTGCCGGCGACGACAGCGTCGAGGCGCTCGGCGCGCGGCTGGCCTGTGGCACCCAGTGCGGCAGTTGTATTCCCGAATTGAAGAGTCTGGTGGAAGAGGAGAAGAGCCGTGGTCGCATCGAGCGTGCACAACCCCAGTCGGCCTAGAGACCGGCTGGGTCACCTTGTTGAAGCGGGGACGACGCCTTGGCTGGCACGTCGTCTGGACGGGTTGTCGATGCTGCTGGGGCGACTGGCAGGGCAAAGCCAGCATTGGGCCGACCGGCTGGCCTCCCGGTCCGCTGCCAGCGGCGCTGGCCATCGGTCAGGCGGCGCTGTTGGCCGGGTCGCGCTGGTGGGGGCGGGCAGCGGTGCGGGTGAACTGCTGACGCTCAAGGCGCTGGATCGGATCGAACACGCCGACGCGGTGGTCTACGACCGCCTGGTGGGGCCCGAGGTGCTGGCGATGATTCCGGCCGGTGTCGAGCGCCACTATGTCGGCAAGGCCAGGGGCCACCACAGCGTCGATCAGGCGCAGATCGGCACCCTGCTGGTGGCGCTGGCGCGCCAGGGCAAGGCGGTGGTGCGCCTCAAGGGCGGCGATCCGGGCATCTTCGGGCGCCTCGGGGAAGAACTCGACGCCCTCGACGAGGCCGGCATTGCGCGTGAGATCGTGCCCGGCATCTCGGCGGCGGCCAGCGCCTGCGCCGCCATGGGGATTCCGCTGACCGATCGCGGCCACGCCCAGAGCCTTCGCCTGATCACCGCCCAGCAGTGTCGCGAGGGGGGCGAGCCGGACTGGGCATCACTGGCCCGACGCGACGAGACCTTGGTGTTCTACATGGGGCTCAACAAGCTTGGCGCGATTACCCGTGGCCTGCGTGGCGCAGGCCTGCCACAGGACTGGCCGGTGATGCTGGTGGCCAACGCCAGTCTTCCCGAGATGGCCTCGTTGGTGGGCACCCTTGGCAATATCGATCAGCGCCTGGCGGAGAACCCCTTGCCATCCCCCTGCCTGATCATCGTCGGCGGGGTGGTGTCGCGGGTCGCCGGCAGCCGGGCGAGCGTTGCTGAACCGGCTGCCTGCCTGTCGTAGAGCGAAGACGGTGGAAACTCATTTAGGCGACAGCACCAGGGTGGCATGGCCATTGGCGGTACCTGGCGTGACGGTGCCGGTCTTCACGTAGCGGGCCAGAAAGTCGAGCATCAAGATGTTGCCGCCCTGCGCATGAAGGTTGGTGTCGATCCAGCGGTAGGCGTCGAAGGCGCTGCCTTCGGGGGTGATCGGCAGTGGCGCCAGGCTACCGGTGTGGATCAGCTGGATACCCACGCCGCTGGCGCTTTCCTCCGCACTGTCCAGGGCCAGAATACCCTGATTCCCGCCGGGATCGTAGGCTGCCGACTTGCCCAGTACGGCCCACTTGATGTCGCCGTCGGAGTGACACCAGGCGGTGACATGTACCGGGGTGTCGGCGACGCCTGAGGCAGGCTGGCCCAGGGTGGTGAAGCGATGGCTGCCTACCTCTCCCAGTGACACCGAGACATTGTTGATGCCATGGCAGGGATTGATTCGAACCCGAGTGCGCTGGGCCAGCTGCAGCCTGACCAGATTGAACAGGTCTCCATTATTTGAAGGTGGCGTGCTCTGGCGGTTCATCAGCGAGAACAGGCTGAAGCCGGCGTTGTTGTTGTTCTGAAGCTGTACACCGCTGGTGCCTGGGGAACCGGCCATGCGGTAGAGCGTGACCTTGATCTGGAAGGGGGGAAGCTGGCGCCAGTTGACCGCGTAGTCACCGATGGGGCAGTTGATATCTATCAGGGGGGGATAACCCTCGGCCTCACCCGTTCCCAGCAGGGCGTCGCTGCAGGGGATGCCGTGGATCTCCTCGCCGATCGGGGGAATGTTCTTGTTGGGGGAAGCGGAGACCCAGGCGAACGCATGGGCGCTGCCGTTGACCAGCAATTCCGTGGTATAGCCGACGCTGCCGCTGCCCCCGCCGCCGTAGGGATTGCGGCTACCGCTGTCCTGCATGATGTAGACGCGCCCGTCGGCGCTGTCCACGCTGATGCCGGGGACCGGGTGGGAGCCGCTGGACTGGGAGTAGTGCTGCTCGAGCCACCAGTACTTGATCGCATCGTCCTGATTGTTGCAGGTGGCGACCCAGCCTCCTTTGATCGCATAGAGTTGGCTGCCGGGGATGACCGCCGTGGCGATGGGCGTGCCGACGGCCACGTTTTCGTCGAGCACGATCTCGGCGCCAAAATTTACCGTCAGAGGCTGGTCACTCCATGGTGGGTTGATGCGTCGGCAGCTGGCCTCCACCGAGGTCGCCGACAGCAGTGCGGCGATCGACAGCAGCAAGCCGAGAAGTCTGATGGCGAAACGCAGCGGAGCGCTCGCGCTGCGGGTCTTCAAGCCGATGGTGCGCATTCACGTTGTCTCCAGCAGGTCTTTCAGTGGCGTTGGCTGGCAGGGGCTGGTGACGATCGGTATCTCGTCGCTGTCCGTCGGAGGCGTCCAGACAGGACGTGCCCAGCAACGTCGTTCGCCTCCCAACGTCACCTGGAGCGAGGTACCGGGCGTCAGATCGCGCAGTAGCAGCATGCCGCCGGCGCCGACCACCCCCAGCTTGCGTCCGTCGGTGGCGCTGACTTCGGCGCCCAGCGGTACGCCCCGGCCGTTCTGCTCCAGCACGATCACCACCGGCAGCCCGGTTCGAGTGGCGAAGCGCAGTGGCACCACCGCGCCGGCATAGGGCGCGACATCGATCGAAGTTCGCTGAAATTCCACCGAGGTGGCGGCGCCGCGCGGGTCCAGCTGGACCGCGTTGTCGTGGTAGGCCGTCAAGTAGGGGACCAATGCCTCGCCGTCATCGTCGAGGGTCAGGTTGGCGGCGTTGGTGACGCGAGCGCCGGCGCCCCCCGGGGCGCTGACCAGGCCTACGGTATCGCTGGTGCTCTGGCCGAAGGTCACGCCGTGGCGGTGTATCAGCACGGCGCCGCTGGCGCCGATGGAAAGTTGTCGGTAGTCGTCGCTTTTCGAGCCTGCCGCGGTGAAGCGGCCGACGGAGGTTCCGCTCGACAGGTTGAGCCCATAGGAGCGGTAGCGCTCCTTCGGGCCGCGGGTCTGATTGGCGAATAGCCCGTAGGACAGCTCGCCTTCGTCGCCCAGGGTGCCGGTGAGGTCGAGGTGGGTATCGTCATGATGGCGGCTGTCACGACTGGCGGAGACACCCAGACGTGGGGCGAAGGACGCGTTGGACAGCGGCAGCGTCAGCGATACCAGCGCCCGGTGCTCGGCCTCTCCTTCACGGTTGTCGGTGCGCGACAGGTTGAGGGCAAGGCTGACGCGCCCGATGCGGTGACTCAGACTCAGCTGGTAGGACGACTCGGTGCCGCCGCGATGCCAGTAGTCCGCCAGGCTGCCGGTTGCGGAGATGCGTGTATGTGGCCCGAGGGGCTGGCTCAGATTGAGCTGCAGACGACTGCGTTGATCGATGGTCGTGCTGTCGTCTTCGTACCCTTCATCTGCCTGAGCGCCGTCGTCGTCAGCGTCGGCAATCCAGGCGGCGTCTGCCAGCGACACGAACCCCGTGGTCGAGTAGCGATACGCCGCCAGATTGATGTCGGTATCGGTGGATTGCAGGTGGCGGCTGTAGGAGGCCTCGAGACTCCAGCCGTTGCGCCCTCCCTGGGGAAGGTCGGCGTGGGCGTACTGGGCATCGAGAGCAATGGCCCCCGCGGGGGTATTGAAGGCGGCGCCGATCAGCGGAGACCAGTAGTGTTCGCTGAGCTGGGCGCCGCCGTAGGCGGTGATGGCGTTGTCGAGCCCCCGTCGATAGCCGGCCTCCAGCAGTGAGGGAGGGTCATCGAGGCCTTTGGCATGGTACTGACCGGCGGCCAGCGAGAGGCGCGATTGCCCCGGTCTCAGCAGGCCCGGGACGGCAGCATAGGGCACGCTGTAGCGCTCGACGCGTCCATCGGCCTCGGTGACTTTCACCTCAAGATCACCCCCGTAGCCGGTGGGATAGAGGTCGTCGATCTCGAAGGGGCCGGGAGGCACGCTGGTCTCGAGCAGACGCCGCCCCTGCTGGGAGATGGTGACATGCGCCTGGGTTCTGGCGCTGCCGCGGACCACGGGAGCGTAGCCACGTCGACTGTCGGGCAGCATGCGGGTCTCTGTGCGTAGCGTGACTCCGCGCAGCGCCAGCGAATCGAAGAAGTCCCCTCGGGTGTTGATCTCGCCGGCCCGCAGCAGCAAGCCCTGGTCCGGCAGGGGCCGCTGAACGTAGTGATGAAGGCTGTCCCAGTCGACGTCGCCGTCATCGCTGCGGGAAACGTTGAGGCTGCTGCGAAACTGCCACAGGCCAAGGTTGGCGCCGAGCGTCGTGCCGAGAAAGGCACTTTGATAGTGCCCTTCGTCGGTGCTCGAGCGATAACCGTTCACTTGATAGTTGGCCAGCAGGGCGGTGGTGCCGGGCTCCCAGCGCGCGCTGTCGACCTGGCCACGAGGCAGCCGATGAAGCAACGCCTGGGGCACGCTGAGGTGGGCGCGCAGGTCACCGATGTCGAGATCCAGGCTGGCGCCGGGCAGGGCGGCGTCCACCCCCAGAAAGCAGTTGGCGTCCAGCCGGCAGATGTCTCGCACTTCCTGTTCGATGGCCGGCTCAAGGCGCGCGGCCAACCAGGCGTCGAGGGGCAGGGTAAGTCGCTGTGTTCCGTCCGGGGTGTCCTCGACACGCAGCGGATAGCGTCCCAGTGGCGTCTGGTTGAGCGTCAGATCGACCAGATAGTCGCCTGGTACCACGTAGTCCGGGCGGGAGAAGCGACGCATGTCGAGACTGGCGTCTTCGAGGAAGGCTGGGTCGAAGGTCACCTCGTCGGCCTGGACCGGCCGTGGCCCTGTCACCGTCGCCACCACTGCCGCCGCGACCACCAATGCCGCTCGCCACCGGTAGCGCCCGGCGGTGAAGCACCACCGGCAGGGGGGAGGATGTCTGGCAGCGGCCAGCGGCGTCGACTCGGTAGACGGTAGTGCCATGTCGTCGGTTCATTCGGTGTCCGGGATGGCCTCGCGCACCACGACGGCGCCGTAGTCGTTGATCGCCCGGTACCACAGTGATGACCCTGGCGCAGGCCTCGTCTGCAGTGACCAGCTTGCCTCGCTGTGCGGAGCCAGCATGTCGAGGGAAAGATCATCGTGGTCGCTGAACTGCCGCCAGGCACCGCCGATCAACGACACGTGGTAGTTCGAGGGGTTGTCGCACACCAGGCGCAGGTCGGGGCCAGGCGCCAGATGCCACTGAAGATTGGCGATGGCGTCGCCGGGTTCACCGGCGAGGCCCGTCGGACGATAGAACAGTTTCAGGCGTGTCAGGATGCCTAGCTGCAGTCGGTTGGTGGTCCCCTGGGGTAGCGGTGGCACCTCCTTGATGTTGAGCCAGTAGAGCGACTCCTGGTCGGACCTTTGCACGTCGCGAATGCGCAGGATACGCAGGGTCTGACTCTCTCCGGGGTCGAGACGGAATACCGATGGCGTCACCAGAAATGGCGACTCGGCGTCCCGCGCCGGGCGCCCTCCGGCGTGGCGGTCGGCCCAGGCCTGGACCAGCACCGGGACACTATCCTGGTTTTCCAGCCGGAGCGTCTGCTCCCGCTGGGCCTCCTGATAGATGACGCGGGTGCCATTGATGGTGATGCTGGCCTCGGCCTTGTGGCCTGGCAACGCCGCGATCATGAGCGCAAGACACAGACTCAGACCCAGGCCGAGGGCGTGTATCACCAGTCGCTGCCACGCCCGCATGGCAAAGGGCGAGGCGCCGGGGCCTTCTATCGCGGTCATTGGTAGACAATCTCGATATTGCCGCTGGCCTTGACGGTGCCGGCGGTTACCGTGGCGGCGGTGGACTGGTACCAGGCGCTTAGGGAAATGACCGTCGTGTCATCGCCTGCCACGATGTCCACCGGCGGGGTGCTGTCGTTGTCGGCCGCCTTGACCCAATCGTCGTTGGCATCGTAGACGGCGATCCCCACGTCCTTGGCAGTGCTGTCGCTGGTGAGCAGGAACAACCCGGTGACCGGATCCACCTGGGTGTCATCTCCGGTAAAGCGCACCGAGACCTTGTTGCGGCCGGTAGCGCCGGCGGCGCATTTCAGCACGAGCTGGAAGGCCTTCTGGCCTGCTCGGGTGCCGGAGGCGCCGAAGGCGCTGGTGGACACCTTGGGTAGCGTCACGGTAGTGGCGGCCGTCGGTATGGTGCAGTTGGCCGCGACGATTTCGCCGGTGAAGCTGATGGTGCCGTCGGCGGCCTGGGCCGAGGTACCGGCAAGCAACAGAGCGACAAGGCTCAGCCGGGTGATGGAGAAGTGACGGACGGGCATCGTGGTTTCCTCTTGTTCGGGGCAGTCGGCTTTTCACGGCGGTGGAGAAGGCCTGCGTGAGGGGATAGGGGAAAGGCTATTAGAAAAAGTAAAATTAGATTTGACGTAAATCAGTGCAGCGACGAACGAAGGCTGCGATCGCTCGTTGTGGTCAATATGGCGTTCGGGTGGCAACGGTGGCGGCGTTGGGGGGGCATCGAGAGGGCATCGAGAGGGCTATCGAGAGGTTGATCGAGGGGGCGGCCGAGGAGGCCGGCGATGAGAAAAAGCCTTGCGGTGGTTCTTCTGCAACTTCGCTATGCTGTAACGGCCAACCCAGCGACGAATGGAACTCTCGAATGCCCGTTATCGGAAAACCGCTGATGCTTGCCCTGTGGCTATCGGTGGCCGTGTTGTTAACTGGATGCAGCGGCCTGCCCTCCCTGGAAGGGCGTAGCCAGACACAGCATCTGACGCTGGAGCAGGCCCGCGACACGGCGCTCGGCGAGATGCTGGCACCCTATGTGGATGCCCATCCCGGCAAGAGTGGTATCCATACCCTGCGCAATCCCCACGACGCCTTTGCCGCACGACTGTTGCTGGCGGAAGCGGCAGAGCGGACCCTCGATGTCCAGTATTACATCTGGCACGACGACATCACCGGCTCGATGCTGTATCAGGCCATGCTGGACGCCGCCAATCGTGGCGTGCGCGTCCGCATGCTGCTCGATGACACCAACACTGCAGGGCTCGATGACAAGCTGGCAGCGCTGGATGCTCACCCCAATATCGAGATACGCCTGTTCAATCCCTTCGTGGTGCGCTCACCGCGGTTTATCGGCTACCTGACCGACTTCTCCCGGGCCAATCGGCGCATGCACAACAAGTCACTGACGGTGGACAACCAGGCCACCATCATCGGCGGGCGCAATATCGGTGACGAGTATTTCGGCGCCGGCGATAACGTGATGTTCGCCGATCTCGATGTCGTCGCCGTGGGGCCGGTGGTCGAGCAGGTCTCTGAAGACTTCGATCTGTACTGGGCCAGCCAGTCCTCCTACCCGGCCAGTCGGGTGCTCGACTCGGTGGGGCGCCAGGGGCTGGCACGCTTCGAGCAGGCCTCGGCGGAAATCGTCCGTACCCCTGATTCGCTGGAGTACCGGCAGGCGCTGGACGAAAGCCAGTTCATCGAGTCGATCGAGGACGGTAGCCTTGAGCTGGTCTGGGCCAACACCAGAATGGTCAGTGACGATCCGGCCAAGGGCCTGGGGCTGGCCGCCGATGAAGACCTGCTGACCGGACGCATACGTGGCCTGCTGGGGCCGCCCCGGGACAGCGTGCATCTGGTGTCGCCGTATTTTGTGCCGGTAGAGAAGGGCACTCGCATGTTCGCCGATCTAGAGGCGCGCGGCGTGGAGGTGACCATTCTGACCAACGCACTGGAGGCGACCGATGTGGCCGCAGTGCACGCCGGCTACGCCAAGCGGCGACGCGAGCTGTTGGAGGCTGGCGTCCGGTTGTTCGAGCTCAAGCGCGCGCCAGATGCGCCGGGGCGCAGCGAGTCTGCCGGCCCCTTCGGCAGCTCGGGTGCCAGCCTGCACGCCAAGACCTTCGCCGTGGACGGCGATCGGCTGTTCGTCGGCTCGTTCAATTTCGACCCACGCTCGGCGCGACTGAATACCGAACTCGGCTTTATCATCGAGAGTCCGGAGCTCGCTCAGGAAATGCAGCGGGTGTTCAATACCGACGTGCTCGACAACGCCTACGAGGTCAAGCTGGACGAAGACGGCAGCATGATCTGGCTGGAGCGTACGCCGCAAGGGGTAGTGCAGTACGACGGCGAGCCCAACGTGGGCATCTTCCGCCGGGCGGCGGTAACCTTGATCTCTGTGCTGCCGGTGGAGTGGATGCTTTAGCGTCCCGAGCGGCAAGTGCCGAGATGCCAGGGCAAGACTCGGCTCGACACGGCTCGATACAAAGACAGGACGGCCAGCATTGCGCTGGCCGTCTGTATGTCACCGGAGTGAAAACGGCGGGCTTGGCTGAACGTGGCGCAAGTCACCAACGCTGGCCAAGGGCCTGGAGGAACCAGTCTCAGCTGTCCTTGGAAAACGCCTCGAACAGTTCCTGGCCTGTCAGATTGCGGGTGTCGTTGCCGAAGTGGTACCAGTGGGGCTTCTCGTCGATGAAGATCTGGAGGTCGAACCGCCAGGCTTCTCCGCTGTCGATCAGGCCAACGGGTACCGAAGTGTGCTCGCCGTTCTTCAATCGGTAGAACAGGTGGGTGCCGCAGTGGCGACAGAAGGCACGCTCGGCCCAGTCGGACGATGAATAGAAGGTGACAGCCTCTTCGCCTTCGAGTGTCAGCTGACTGACCGACTCCAGTGCCAACAGCGGGCCGCCGCCCCAGGTTCGACACATCTGGCAGTGGCAGGCGCCGACGCTCTGCTGTTCAAGTGCTACCTTGAGTGTCACCGCACCGCACAGGCAGGTACCGCTCAGGCGCATGGCCTGGTCTGCTGTCGCGTTCATGGACCGTGTTCTCGTCAGTGGGGGCTACCCCCCAAGACTAGCAGAACTGTGCTGGATGACCGCCTTGAAGAAGGGGGGTGAAGGCAGGGGCTTGAAGGCGGGGGCGTCAGCCCCCGCTTGCAGCGCCAGGCTTAGTACGAAAAGCCGACGAGCGATGGTTAGTCAAGGCAAAAATCGGTGAGAAAGCGCAGTTTACGAGGTGTAAATGAGCATCTTGACCGGGCTGGCGCACCAGCCGGTTTTTAACGCCGTATTACCGAGCGCAGGCACTTTTCGTACAAGCCTTAGAGCCTGGCCAGCACCGTCTCGGCACTGGACGCCTCGATCACGCCGCGTTCGGTGTCGACGCCCAGATACTCGACCACGCCGTCGTTGACGATCATCGCGTAGCGCAGGCTGCGCACGCCCATGCCTGCGGCACTGGCATCCTTGTCCATGCCGATGGCTCGGGTGAAATCGGCGTTACCGTCGGCCAGCATAGTGATCGCTTCGGCGTTCTGGTCCTTCTGCCAGGCGCCCATGACGAAGGCGTCGTTGACCGCCAGGCAGGCGACCGCGTCGGCCTTTTCCAGCAGCTTGTCGGCGTTGACCACGAAGCCGGGCATATGGGTGTTGGAACAGCCCGGAGTGAAGGCGCCGGGGACAGCGAACAGCACCACCTTGCGTCCTGAAAAGAAGGCGTCGGTGGTCAGTGACTCTGGACCCTTGTCGCCGTTGGTAAAGAGGGTCACGTCGGGCAGGCGTTCGCCGGTAGCAATGGTCATGAGGTCTCCATCTGGGTGTGGTGAAATCGCGTCGGTGATGGTGGTGTCCGAAGAGTGAAGACGTTCACTCTTCCAGCGGTGGCGTGGGACGCACCAGGATCTCGTTGACGTCGACATGGTGCGGCTGGGAGATGGCGTACATCACGGCGTTGGCGACGTCGCGATCTTCCAGGGCATGTTCCGGTGGTTCATCGAAGAAGGGGGTGTTGACCATGCCGGGCTCGATGAGCGTGACTCGGATCCCGCTGCCGCGCAGTTCCTCGCGCAGGTTGTAGCCGATGCCGGAGACCGCCCACTTGGTGGCACCGTACATGGAGCCGGGGATGGTGGTACGCCCCGCTGCCGAGCCGGTCAGCAGGATGTGTCCGTGGCTACGCCTAAGCTCGGGCAGGCAGGCCTGGATGGTCAGCCCCAACCCGTACACGTTGGTCATCAGCATCGACTTCCAGCTTTCCGGGTCGGCCTCGCTGAAGCCGCCGGGAGAGCCACCACGTCCGGCGTTGGCGAACACCGCGTCGAGACGACCAAAACGCTCGAGCGTCTCGTCCACCATGGTCTTCTGGGCCTCGATGTCGGTCACGTCGACGCCGACCGTCAGCACGTTCTCCGGTCCCAGCTCCTGAGCCAGGGCCTCGAGTCCGTCCTTCGAACGGGCCGCCAGGACGAGGTGATAGCCCTCTCGAGCGGCCGCCCTGGCCGTGGCGGCCCCGATGCCGCTTGACGCTCCGGTGATCAGCAACACTCGTTCTCGCATCGCTTCCTCCTGGTCTCTCGGTGACGGGGCTTGACGGGCTATCTCTGTATGATTGATTCAGCATGCTCGTCCATTGCCTTTGTTGCAATCCTTCGGGCGGCGTCTGCGACTTTCAAGGGGCATCTTTTCCCGGATATCGGGTAGCAGAAAAGGATGAGTCCTGTCGGATATTGGCGGACGGACCTGCACGGGAGGGGCTCGTCAGGCTGGGCCCGATACGAGAAGGCCCGGCAGGATGCCGGGCCCAGGTCGTCTTGCCAGGGGTCGCAACAGCGGACTCAGCGCAGCGACAGCGCGCCCCTTGTCTCGCCTGAGGCAGCCTGTTCGTAGGCGGCGGCTTCTTCGGCTTCGACCTCGGGGCTGAAGCGCACCAGCAGCGCGCACAGCGAGGCCAGGATCACCGCCGCGCCCAAGTAGAATAGCCCCTGCTGGTAGCTGATCGATTCGGAACGGAACAGGAATCCCGCCGCCACCGCACCGGCGTTGCCGCCGGCGCCGACGATACCGGCCACCGCGCCGAGGGCGCGACGGTTGATGAAGGGCACCACGCCGAAGGTGGCGCCTTCGGCCATTTGCACGAACAGACTGAACACCAGCATCAGGCCGATGGCCAGCGCCAGTACGTGCATCTGGGAGAAGAACATCAGTGCCACGCCCTCACACAGCATGGCGATGAACAGCCAGCGTACGCGACCCTTGAGCCCGGCGTTGCGGGCGAACAGGTCAGAGAAGACCCCGCCCATGGTGCGAGCGAACAGGTTCATCAGGCCGAACAGTCCGGCGATCATGCCGGCGGTGGCCAGGGTCAGGTCGAAGTTGTCGAAGAAGTAGATGGCGGCGATGTTGTTGATGGTGAGTTCGACGCCGAAACAGGCGGCATAGACCACGAACAGCGCCCACACGCGGATATCCCGGGCGGCGGCGCCGAAGGTGCTGGACATGGAGCCTTCGCCGGAGGCTTCCGGCAGCTCGCCGCGTGCACGCAGGTCCTTGAAGTTGCCGTCGGGCGCGTCCTGGGTGAAGCGGTAATAGCACAGACCGGCGATGAACATCACCACACCTGGGACCACCATGGCCAGGCGCCAGCCCAGGGTCTCGCTGACGCCCAGCATCAACAGGCCAGAAAAGATCAACGGCATCAGGATCTGGGTAGTGCCACCGCCCAGGTTGCCCCAGCCGGCGGAGGTGGCGTTGGCTGTACCCACCACATTGGGCGCGAACATCACCGAGGTGTGGTACTGGGTGATGACGAAGGAGGCGCCGATCGCGCCGATGGCCAGGCGGGCCATCAGAAAGGACTCGAAGCTGTCGGCGAAACCGATGCTCATCACCGGGATGGCGCCCAGGCACAGCAGCCAGGTGTAGGCCAGGCGCGGCCCGATGCGGTCACACAGGACGCCGATGGCCAGACGCACGATTACCGTGATGGCCACCGAGGCGATGATGGTGTTGCCGATCTGGGTCTTGGTCAGTCCGAGGTCATCTCTGACCACGGCCATCAATGGCGCGATGCCGAACCAGCCGAAGAAGCACAGGTGGAAGGCGAACCAGGAGAAGTGAAAGGCTCGCATCTGGGGAGTCGAGAAGGAAAACAGGCGAATCCTGTTGGCCTTGTTGCGCAGATTCATGAACACAGCCCTCGCTGGGTGGACGAACACTCGAACTTGTGTGGCCTTCGCCATTGAAGGTCGGGTCCGACGCACTCGTACCGCTGGGGCCTGGTCTACGTCTGGCTCTCGCTAACCACTACTAAGCAAGCGGGATGCCTGTTTCTATTGAAATCTCGTTATATCAACACCTTGTGGTTTTTATGCGGAATAGCACTTCAGCAGGATCGCATCATTGCGCTGCATCATTGTGCACTCGACACCGCCCCTGTGCGCCGACTTGGTGCCAAAGGGAGAAGGTAGAGGAGCGCGGCGAAGATAGAAGGAGCAGGAAGAGAGAGAAGGAGCAGAAGGAGAGAAGGTAGAGAGAAGGTAGAGGGAGAGAGAAGGGAGAGAAAGAGAAAGGGGAACGACTCAAGAAGATGTGCGAACAGAGATGCGAACAAAAAGAGAACAAGGAGGAGCGGTCACCCGCCGCT
>NZ_JASHIT010000080.1:0-3964 GCF_030733595.1 Halomonas sp. MMSF_3323
GGGCGGGGCCGACGTTCTTGTTGTTGTGGTCGCGACTGGCTAGCGCGACCCGACCAGCGTTGTTGTTGGTGTCATGAGCGGCCGGTGATGTTGTCGACGATCTTCAGCGTCGGCTCGGCCTGGTTGAGGGTGTAGAAGTGCAGTCCCGGGGCGCCGCCGTCGAGCAGGCGCTGGGCCAGGCGCGAGATCACCTCTTCGCCGAAGTCGGCGATGGCGGCGCTGTCATCACCGTACGCCTCGAGCTGCTTGCGAATCCAGCGCGGGATCTCAGCACCGCAGGCGTCGGAGAAGCGCGCCAGCTTGGAGTAGTTGGTGATTGGCATGATGCCGGGGATGATCGGTGCTTCCACGCCAAGCTGGCGGGCCCGCTCGACGAAGTGGAAGTAGGCGTCGGCGGTGAAGAAGTACTGGGTGATCGCCAGATTGGCACCGGCATTCATCTTGCGGGCAAAGTTCTGCAGATCCGACTCGAAGCTCGCCGCCTGGGGGTGAGACTCCGGGTAGGCCGCCACCGCAATCTCGAAGTGATCGCCGGTCTCCTCGCGGATGAACTCCACCAGCTCATTGGCGTAGCGCAGCTCGCCGATGCCGCCCATGCCGGAAGGCAGGTCACCGCGCAGGGCCACCAGGCTGTTGATGCCCTGGGCCTTGTAGTCGGTCAGCAGCTCGCGCAGCTGGGCCTTCTCGCTGCCGACGCAGGACAGGTGCGGCGCGGTGGTGATGCCGCACTCGCGCACCGCATTGACGGTGGCAAGGGTGCGATTCTGGGTGGAACCGCCGGCACCGTAGGTGACGGAAAAGAACCGCGGGTTGCGCTCGGCCAAGAGGTCCCGGTTGCGCATCAGCTTCTCCCGCCCGGCGTCGGTATTCGGGGGGAAGAATTCGAAGCTGATGCCCAGCGGGTGCTCTTGTGCGCTCATCTCGGGGTCCTCGTGAAGCGTGTCGGGCTACCGCAAATCGGCGGCCGTAAAGGTGATGGGTGCCATTGTGACGACTCGGCCTCACCCCGACCAATGAAAGTTTCGCGGGTAAACTTCAATTCTCTTCATATAAGAAAGGGGAGACTCATAACCATGTGTTCTAAAAAATGACCTCGGCAGCCGGACCGGGCTGACACCGGCGCGCCCAGACGGCATGATACGGGGCCTGGCACCCAAGGATGATGAACATGGCCGTCGACCCGACCTCGCTGATGGGCCCCCTGTGGACCCTGCTCGCCTTTGTCGCCCTCGGCGTCCTGTCCGCCAGGCGGCTCAAGGTCGACCCTCGTCCCATCGCCACCCTGCTGATCTACCTGATCGCTCCGCTGACCTTCTTCCGCGCGCTGGTACTGGGCGGTCCGACGCCGGTCTACCTCGCCTTGACCGCCGCCCTGTTCGTGATCGCAAGCCTGGTGGCCGTGCTCATAAATCGGCTGGGCAAGCGCTGGCTGGGGGATGAGGAAGGCTCGGTGCTGGCGTTTTCTGCCGGCACCGGCAACACCGGCTACTTCGGCTTGCCGGTGGCGCTGGTGTTGCTGCCCCCCTCCGGCGTCACCCTGTACCTGTTCTGCGCACTCGGCGTCACCCTTTACGAGTTCACCGTCGGCTTCTATCTAAGCGCCCGCGGCCGCTTTACGGTGCGCGACAGCCTGCTCAAGATCGCCAGGCTGCCGCTGATCTACGCCTTCCTGGCGGCGCTGCTGGTGGAAGGAGTCGGCATGACGGTGCCAGCGGCGGTGACCGATGCCATGTCGGTGTTTCCGGCAACCTACACCCTGCTCGGCATGATGATCATCGGCATGACCCTGGGTCGTGTTTCCGTGCGCTCGCTGGATGGGCGCTTTATCGGCGCCTGCGTGGCGGTGCGTTATGCCCTGTGGCCAATGCTGATGCTCGGCGCCGTCCTGTTGCTCAAGGCCACCACCGGGCTGTCACAGGACATGGCGTTGGCGCTGCTGTTGATCGGGGTGGTGCCCATGGCCGCCAACGTGGTGGTAGTGGCCATGGAGCTCGGCATCGCGCCCGAGAAGGGCGCCCTGGCGGTGTTGATCACCACCCTGGCCGCGCCGCTGGTGATCCCGCTGTACCTGAGCGGGATGCTTGGACTGGTGCAGTGAAGCTGAAAGGCGAAAGTCGCTAGCGCCGAGAGTGACTAGCGGGGAAACACGGGCGCTACCAATACCGCCTTGCCGGAAGGCCGCGATCTCAGACGCTCCACGTAGGCTCGGACATTTGGCGCCGCCTCCATCAGCGAGGAGGCGGGCGGCGTGGCCTCCAGATAGTCGAGCATCGGCGCCGCCAGGGCATCGGCCAGGGTGAAGCCATCACCGACGAGAAAGTCTCTCCCCGCCAACTGGTGTTCCAGGATGGCCAGTATCCGTGCCACCTCCGGGGCCGCCTCGCGAACCCGGTCTTCCCTCACCTCGCCATTGGGCCCCTTGGGAAAGACCAGTTCCAGCAGGTAGCGCCGCACGATGGCCTGGTCGGCCTGGGTGGCCAGCGCAGCACACCACTGATCCACCTGAGCCCGCGTCCAGTCACCCCTGGGTAGCAGGTCGGGCCCATCGAAGGCGCTCTCCAGGTAGCGGCAGATGGCAACGCTCTCGTACAGGCGCCGTTCGCCGTGAATCAGCACGGGAATCTTGTCGAAGGGATTGAGCGCCTTGAACTCCGGTGAATGCAGCTCGACCCGACGTCCTTCGACCTCCATCCCGACACTGTGCTCGATGCCCTTCTCATGACACACCAGCATCACGCTGCGCACGAAGTTCGAGAACGCGGGACCCACGATATGTACGCTTGCCATGCCAACCTCCTGGTTACCAGACGAAAAACCGCCGGCGCTTGCCGATATATACGCCGACGTGTGCGCGCGTCGCGCTCGTCTTGCAGCATGGCCGCAGGCAGCATGAGTTCAACAACTTATTTTTACGCCGCAGACGACGCCACATGGCAGGCACGGTCAATGACCCGCGGCTGAAGAAGAAATTGCGGGTGGCCAGCAGAACGCTGGCGAAGGCCAGCACCCCGCCCGTTAGACAAATCGAAGTGGTGAAGGAAGGCTCAAAAGCGCTCCTCAGGCCCCCGCCAGGGCGCCCTCGGGGCAGGCGCGGGGCATCGAAGGCTCGGCCTCGATCACCTGCCCTTCCCAGTCGATCAGCGCCAGGCTGCCGTCGGGACGCTCGATCAGCGCCGTGCAGTGCTCCACCCAGTCGCCGTCGTTGCAGTAGAGCACGCCGTCCTGGGCACGAAATCCGGCCTTGTGGATATGCCCGCCGACGTAGCCATCGAGTCCTTCCCGGGCCGCCTGGTGGATGGCCGCCTGCTCGAACTGTTCGACATAGCGCTGGGCCGCGCCGATGCGCCCCTTGACCGCCGCCGCCAGCGACCAGTAAGGCAGGCCCAGCAGGCTGCGCGCCTTGTTGCACCAGCGATTGAGCGACAGCACGAACTGATGCATGCCATCACCCAGCGCCATCAGCCAGGGGGCCAGGCGCACATGGGTATCGAACTCGTCGCCGTGGCTCACCAGCAGACGGCGACCATCGGCGGTCTCGTGGATCGCCCGGCGCTCGATGCGCACCCGGTGCATACGGATGCCACACAGCTGACGCAAGGCCGCGTCGTGGTTGCCGGGAATATAGATGATCTCGCAACCGCCCTTGGCCAGGCGCAAGAGACGCCCCACCAGGCGCTGCTGCTCCGCCGGCAGCGACGCCCGCCGATGCATGGCGATAAGGTCGATCACATCCCCTACCAGATACAGGCGCTCCGGGCGCACGCGGCGCAGCAGCCGCGACAGCAAGGCGGCCTGGCAATCCCGGGTGCCGAGGTGGAGATCGGAAATGAACAGGGTACGAGCGGTCAGTGATGTGGCCATGGGCAGTCTCCTGTGACGCCCACCCAGCCTGTCCTGCCCCGGTGACACTGCCGTGGCGCGACCATGACGAAACGATGACCGGTGCCGCCCCCTGCCCCGCTAT
>NZ_JASHIT010000081.1:0-3662 GCF_030733595.1 Halomonas sp. MMSF_3323
GGCGAGGGGAGGGAGTGGCTCCCCCTTGTGGCGCGGGTCGCAGAGGCCCGGCTCAGCCTTCGGCGTCGACCACCGCCTGATAGGCGTCGGCGTCGAGCAGGTCGTCGAGGGCGCTCTGGTCGTCGAGGCGCACCTTCATGATCCAGCCATCCTCGTAAGGCGCTTCGTTGACGGTCTCCGGAGCGTCCTCGAGGGACTCGTTGACCTCGACGATCTCGCCGTCCACCGGCGCATAGAGGTCAGAGGCGGCCTTGACCGACTCGATAACGCCGAATTCGTCGCCCTTGGCGAGGCTGGTGCCGACCTCGGGCAGGTCGACGAAGACCACGTCACCCAGGGCTTCCTGAGCGTGATCGGTGATGCCGATGGTGACGGTTCCGTCGCCGTTGTCCTGAATCCATTCGTGGCTGTCGACATAGCGCAGGTTGGCGGGGATTGAGCTCATCTCGATTTCCTATACGAAAAAGGTTTTCCGGTTTCGCGCATGCTAACGCCATTCTCGGCGTTTGGCGAGTCCATGATGAGAGAAAAACGGGGTGGTCGCCGCACTCTCAAGACATAGGGTGGAACGACTCGCGGTTGGCGTCCAGTCCACGCCCGTGGCTGAAGCCACGGTGAGGTGAAGGGGATGGGCGGATGGCACGTGATGGACGCGTTGGTGGCGAGACCCGGCATGATTCGACGTTGGCGACTATGCTACAGACGTCGAAGAGGCGCGGGGGCCTTCAGCGACCAAAGGGGGATTTGCCAAGACCAACCGCCTTGGCTAAGGTGGCAAAAGTTTCCAATAGGAAACACGGTTGACGTTCATGCAAACAACGGCTGGCGAAGCGGCGTTAGCGTGGACAAGCGTTGCTGGTGCCCTTGCGACAATATCCGCTATCGTAGGCGGGTCCGTGCTGTCGATTCGTCTGATATGCCTGTTATTCCGATAACAATTCACGGTAAACAGGCTTTCTGCTGGTCGACAGCGCATAACAACAAGTGCCGAGTCAAAAGGGAGACTTCCGTGGAAGCACTCAACAATATCTTCTCCGCCATCAATGGGGTGGTGTGGGGACCGATCATGCTGATCCTGTTGCTGGGGGTGGGTATCTACCTCCAGTTGGGTCTCAAGCTCATGCCCATCCGCAAGCTGGGGATGGGGTTCAAGCTGATGTGGGGCGGGCGTGACAGCAAGTCCGAAAGCAAGGATGAAGGCGAGATCTCGCCGTTCAACGCCTTGATGACGGCGCTGTCGGCGACCATTGGTACCGGTAACATCGCCGGTGTGGCCACGGCGATTGCCCTGGGTGGCCCCGGTGCGGTGTTCTGGATGTGGATCACCGCCCTGGTGGGCATGGCCACCAAGTTTGCCGAGGCAGTGCTGGCGGTGCGCTATCGCGAGACCGATGACACCGGTTTCCATATCGGTGGGCCGATGTACTACATCAAGAACGGACTCGGCCGCAAGTGGCTGTGGCTGGGCGGTGCCTTCGCCTTCTTCGGCGCCGTGGCCGCCTTCGGTATCGGTAACACCGTGCAGTCCAACTCGGTGGCCGACGCCCTCGAGTCGAGCTTCGGCATCGAGCCCTGGATTACCGGTGTGGTGATCATGGTGCTGGCCGGTGCGGTGATCCTCGGCGGCATCAAGCGCATCGCCAAGGTGGCCGGCAAGCTGGTGCCGATCATGGGTATCGCCTACATCATCGCCGGTGTCAGTGCCCTGGCGGTCAACGCCGACCAGATCGGTGGCGCCCTGAGCAACATCTTCTACTACGCCTTCAATCCCCACGCCGCCATGGGTGGTTTCGCCGGCGCAGCGGTGATGGCGGCCATCCGTTTCGGTGTCGCTCGGGGTATCTTCTCCAACGAGGCCGGCCTTGGCAGCGCGCCGATCGCCCACGCCGCGGCCCAGACCAAGAACCCGGTTCGCCAGGGGCTGATAGCCATGCTCGGTACCTTCATCGATACCATCATGGTGTGCACCATCACCGCCCTGGTGATCCTGACCGCGCCGATCTGGGAGACCGGTGAGGCCGGCGCCTCGCTGACCGCGCTGTCGTTCGACAATGCCCTGCCCAATGGCTGGGGTGAGGCCATCGTGTCGATCGCCCTGGCGATCTTCGCCTTCACCACCATCCTTGGCTGGTCCTTCTATGGCGAGAAGTGCTTCCAGTTCCTGTTCGGTACCCGCTCCATCATGATCTACCGGGTACTGTTCGTGCTGGCCATTCCGGTGGGTGCGCTGGCCCAGCTTGGCTTCATCTGGCTGATGGCCGACACCTTCAACGCCATGATGGCGATTCCCAACCTGATCGCCCTGGCGCTGCTGTCGCCGGTGGTGTTCAAGCTGACCAAGGACTACTTCGACGGCAAGGACATCCTGCCGGGCGAGGCCCTTGATCACGACAAGTCCTGAGCCTGAGCCGACCACGGGAGGTGCCCTCAGGGGCACCTCCTGTCGTTGCAAGGGTTCTTTCACGAACCACGAGACGAAACGCCATGAGTGAACTCAAGACGACACCGCTGAATGCCCTGCATCGAGAGCTGGGGGCCAAGATGGTCCCGTTCGCGGGCTATGACATGCCCGTTCAGTATCCGCTGGGGGTCAAGAAAGAGCACGAGCACACCCGCGCGGCCTGCGGCCTGTTCGACGTCTCGCACATGGCGCAGATCCTGATTCGTGGCGAGAACGCGCTGGCCGCGCTGGAGACCCTGGTGCCGGCGGATCTGGTCGGCCTGCCCGAAGGCATGCAGCGCTATGGCCTGTTTACCAGCGAAGACGGCGGGATCCTCGATGACCTGATGACGGTCAACGCCGGTGACCACCTTTACCTGGTGGTCAACGCGGCCTGTCGTGATCAGGACATCGCCCATCTGCGTCGCGGGCTGCCCGACCACGAAGTCGAGGTAGTCGATCGCGGCCTGCTGGCGCTGCAGGGGCCGAAGACCGCCGATGTCATGGCGCGCCTGTGTCCGGCAGCCTGCGAGATGGTGTTCATGCAGCATGGTCGCTTCGACATCGACGGTATCCCGGTGTGGATCAGCCGCAGCGGCTATACCGGCGAGGATGGCTTCGAGATCTCGGTGCCGGCGGATCAGACCGACGCCCTGGCGCGCAAGCTGCTGGCCGAGGAAGAGGTCGAGGCCATCGGCCTGGGGGCGCGTGATTCCCTGCGCCTGGAGGCCGGGCTCTGTCTCTACGGCCACGATATCGATACCACCACCACGCCGGTGGAGGCGGGGCTGATCTGGGCCATTGGCAAGCCACGTCGTCGTGGCGGCGAGCGCGCCGGTGGATTCCCGGGGGCTGATCTGGTGCTGCACCAGGTCGAAGTCAAGGACCACCAGCGCAAGCGCGTCGGCCTGCTGGGCGAGGGGCGTGCTCCGGTGCGCGAAGGTGCCGAGCTCTACAGCGAGGACGATCGTCTGCTCGGGCAGGTGACCTCCGGTGGCTTTGGCCCCAGCGTCGGCAAGCCGGTGGCCATGGGCTACGTCAGCCTCGATCACGCCGAGATCGGCACCACCGTGTACGCCGAGGTGCGTGGCAAGCGTTTGCCGATGACGGTGACGCGCATGCCGGTCATCACACCGGGTTACTATCGCGGCTGACAACGCGGCTGACAACGCGGCTGACAACGCGGCTGACAACGCGGCTGACAACGCGGCTGACAACGCGG
>NZ_JASHIT010000082.1:0-3616 GCF_030733595.1 Halomonas sp. MMSF_3323
TCGTCGCCAATACCCTGGGTGCGGGGCTCGGTGTCGGGGCGGTCTGGCTGTGGCATCGAGGGCGCCAGCGCGCTCGCCGCTGATTCCCTTCCCGGATGACTCGACGGCGATGCCTGGGACGTCGTCGCCAACTTCCCATTGGTGCAGGGCTTGGTGTCGGGTCGGTCTGGCTGTGGTGCCAATGGCGCCAGCGCGCTCGCCGCTGATTCCCTTCCGCGAACTCGCCGCTGACTGCCTTCCCAAGTGACTCGGCGGCGATGCCTGGGACGTCGTCGCCAACTTCCCATGGGTGCGGGGCTCGGTGTCGGGGCGGTCTGGCTGTGGCATCGAGGGCGCCAGCGCGCTCGCCGCTGATTGCCTTCCCGGTCAAGGCGTCGACCGCGTCAGAGACTTGGCTCCTGGCGACTCGGCTTCTGGACCCTTTGTGATTCGGGCTCGCCGGTAGACGAACGGTTCAGGTCGAGGCCGGGCTCGCGATGTCCGCGTTTGCTCAGCGGTTCGGCCTTGCGCGTCACCCGAGCATCGCCGACCACCGCGTCGTCGTCCTCCAGCGGCCGGGCCTGGGAGGTCCAGGCCTTGTCGTCATCATGCACCGCCGGACGACGATCGTAGGAGCGGGTGACCACCGCGCCGGGGGCGAAGCCGGGCCGTTGACTGCCCAGGTGATGGGGCAGCAACCACAGCTCGGCCAGCAGGCGTAGTGCGACCATGGTCAGCAGGGTGAGGCCGGCGCCCAGCGCCAGGGGAGGCCAGCTCTCACTCCAGGTGGTCATGGCGACCCAGGGGGTGCGGGGGATCAGCCACCACAGACCGGCGGCGAGAACGCCGAGCTGTGCAATGAAATGACAGCTCAGCAGGGTGCGCCGGGCCAGTGGGGCGCGGGGAAAGAAGAACTGGCGCATGGTTGAGGTCCTCCAGCAGGGGAACTCGCAGGGCGCCAGGATGGGCGGCCCGCGAGTATCAGCGGTGCGGCGCAGGCAAAGGCGATAACCGGACAGGGCCGCAGGCCGCCGGGGCGTGTAACAGATGCCTGCATGCTACCCCAAAGGAGGCAGGGCTCGTCAGTGTCCGTGGAGGGCGACGCCGGTGTCGCCAATAACCACCAGTTGACGCTGCCGGGGTCCGTTGCCATGGTGACTTTGTACCGGTCATTGTGCCGGGAAGTCTGAACACAGGGAGGCGAGGACCGACCATGACGACGACTTATATCGTGGTAGCCGATGCGTCGCGTGCGCGAATCTTCACTCGGACAGGACGCAAGCTGAATGAAGTCGAGAGCCTGGTGCACGCCGAAGGGCGGCTCCACGAAGGCGATCTGGTGACCGACAAGGGCGGTGACGTACATGAATCCAGTGCTACCGCCTCGCGTCAGGCTGGCGGCGAGGAGGTGGCGACCCAGCACCATGAAGTCATCTTTGCCCGAGAGGTAGCCGATCGACTGTATCGTGCCCGTGTCGACAACAGCATGGAAAAGCTGATCATGGTGGCGCCGCCGCGCTTTCTTGGCCACCTGCGCGACAAGCTCGATGCTCCCACCGCCAAACTGGTCATCCACTCCCTCTCCAAGGATCTGACCAAGGCCGACTGCGACAAGATCACCGACGCCGTCGACGATCTGCGCTGATCTGTGCCGCCCGCCGTCCGCGGCGGGCTCTCTCCTGCATAGCGCTAGTCGTTTCCGTTCAGGGCACCTGCGGCAGATCGATCTCGTCGCTGCGCTGGATCCCCTCCGTCATCTGCCGGCACTGGCGTAGAAATTCGCGCATGCCTGCGGTGAGGTACTTGTGACGGTGCCAGATAAAGGTGAACTGTCGACTCAGGTCCAGTTCCGGCGTGGGCAGTGGGGTCAGGCTGCCACGCCGAAAGGCGTCGCGCAGCGCCAGGCGTGAGACACAGCCGATTCCCAGCCCCGACTCCACCGCACGCTTGATGCCCTCGGTATGCTCCAGTTCGAGCAGGATATTGAAGCGACCACGCCGATGGCGGGCTGCCTGTTCGAGGGTCAGGCGCGTGCCTGAGCCCTCCTCTCGCATGATCCAGTCTTCACGCAGCAGGCGGTCGAGCTCCACCGGCCCGCGGTTGGCCAGCGGGTGACGGGGCGAACAGAACACCACCAGGTCGTCTTCGACCCAGGGCTGGGTGATGACCTCGTCCTCCTCGCACTGCCCCTCGATCAGCCCCAGGTCGAGCTGGTGATGGCGAACCGCATCGATGATCGAGCGAGTGTTGCGGACCTGCAGCCTTACCCGGCTGCCGGGGTGGCGCTGCATGAAGTCGCTGATCAACAGCGTCGCCAGATAGTTGCCGATGGTCAGGGTGGCGCCGACATCCAGATTGCCGATGCCTTGCTGGCCTCTGAGCAGTTCTTCCACTTCTTCGGCCCGATCGAGCAGGGCGACCGCCTTGGGCAGCAGCTGGAAGCCCAGTGCATTGAGCTTGAGGCGCTTGCCGATGCGATCGAGCAGCTGGCAGTCGAATTGGCGCTCGAGTTCGGACAGCGCGGTACTGGCCGCCGACTGCGACAGGGCCAGGGCGCGCGCCGCCTTGGACACGCTCTCGTGCTGGGCGACCGCAACAAAGACTTCCAGCTGTCGAAGGGTGTAGCGCATGGCACGGGCTCTCCGGCGCGATAGGGGTAAAGACGTCGGCGATGGGCATCTATATCAATGAATTGGATAAGCGTTATCCATACAATCCATTTAACAGATAATATGGCCGGTCTTAGAATTATCCGCAAGACTTGATATCGGGCTTTATTCATTTCAGGAATAAGCCCACGCATTTTAAGGAGTTGGCATGAGCAAGTTTGCCCTGGAAGAAGTGCTGAGCGTTCATCACTGGAACGACTCCCTGTTCACCTTCCGCACGACCCGTGAGCGTAGCCTGCGTTTCAAGAACGGCCAGTTCGTGATGATCGGTCTCGAGGTCAACGGCAAGCCGCTGATGCGTGCCTACTCCGTGGCCAGCCCCAACTACGAGGACCACCTCGAGTTCTTCAGCATCAAGGTGCCCGATGGTCCCCTGACCTCTCGCCTGCAGCACCTGCAGGTGGGTGATCAGATCATGGTCAGCCGCAAGCCTACCGGTACCCTGGTATGTGACGACCTGCTGCCTGGGCGCAATCTCTACATGCTGTCCACCGGCACCGGTCTGGCGCCCTTCCTCAGCCTGATCCAGGACCCCGAGGTCTACGAGCGCTTCGAAAAGGTAGTGCTGGTGCACGGCGTGCGCCACGTCAACGAGCTGGCCTACGCCGACTTCATCACCAAGGAGTTGCCGGCGCACGAGTACCTGGGCGAGGAGATCAGCGAGAAGCTGGTCTACTACCCCACCGTGACCCGTGAAGACTTCCACACCATGGGCCGCCTGACCGATCACATCCGCACCGGCAAGCTGACCGACGACAAGGGCCTGCCGCCCATTGATCCCAAGCAGGACCGGGCCATGATCTGCGGCAGCCCGGCCATGCTCGACGACACCAGCGCACTGCTCGACGAGCTCGGCTTCAATATTTCCCCGCGCATGGGCGAGCCCGGCGACTACGTCATCGAGCGTGCCTTCGTGGAGAAGTAAGACCCCACGACAGGACGCCGCAAACGACGACGCCGATGGCCAC
>NZ_JASHIT010000083.1:0-3356 GCF_030733595.1 Halomonas sp. MMSF_3323
TCGCCGTCGTGGCGTCTGGCCAGGGCCTCGAGGGTGTCATCGAGGCAGCGGTAGAGGGCCTCGCGATCACGTTGACGAGAGGCAATCAGGTCGCCAGTGAGTACAGCGATGATGGGATCGGACATGACGCGGATGGCTCCGTGGTGAGCGCGGATAGCGCTAGAGACCTATTACGCCTATTTATAGCTTGATTCGGCTATTTTCTCACGAAGTTGCCTGATGCGGTGATTGCGGGCGACGGCGAGGTGGTGCCAACTGTCCGGTCCCCCAGCAACACCATGGTCAGCGCGCCAGTTCGCGCATCGCTTCATCCAGTCCCTCCAGCGTCATGGGATACATGCGCTCGTGGATCAGCTCGCGAATCAGCCGGGTCGAAGGAGTGTACTCCCAATAGCGCGGCGGGTTGGGGTTGAGCCAGACCAGCCGCGGGTAGCGCTCGGCCAGGCGCCTGAGCCAGACCCCGCCCGGTTCCTCGTTGAAGTGCTCCACGCTGCCGCCGGGGTGGGTGATCTCGTAGGGCGACATCGACGCATCGCCGACCACCACCACCTGATAGTCGGCACCGTAGGTGCGCATCAACTCCCAGGTCGAGAAGCGCTCCTTGTGGCGTCGGGCGTTGTTGCGCCAGACGCCCTCGTAGAGGCAGTTGTGGAAGTAGAAGTGCTCCAGGTGCTTGAACTCGGAGCGCGCCGCCGAGAACAGCTCCTCGCAGACGCGGATGTGGTCGTCCATGGACCCGCCCACGTCGAGAAACAGCAGCACCTTGACCGCGTTGTGACGCGGCGGGCGCATGCGCAGGTTGAGCAGACCGGCGTCCCGTGCGGTATCGCGGATGGTGGCGTCAATGTCGAATTCCTCGAGCGCCCCCTGGCGGGCGAAGCGGCGCAGGCGACGCAGCGCCATCTTGATGTTGCGCGGCCCCAGCGCCTGGTCGTCGTCGTAGTCGCGAAAGCGCCGCTCGTCCCAGACCTTGACCGCACGCCGATGGCGCGAGCCATCCTGGCCGATGCGTACGCCCTCGGGATTGTAGCCGTAGGCGCCGAAGGGGCTGGTGCCGCCGGTGCCGATCCACTTGCTGCCGCCGGCGTGGCGCTCCTTCTGCTCGGCCAGGCGTTGCTTGAAGGTCTCGATCAGCTTTTCAAGCCCACCCAGCGACTGGATCTGCGCCTTCTCCTCGTCGCTGAGTTGACGCTCGAATTCACGGCGTAGCCAGTCGTCCGGGATCAACGCATCGATGGCCGCATCGAGGCCTTCCACCGACCCCATCCAGGCGGCAAAGGCGCGATCGAAACGGTCGAAATGGCGCTCGTCCTTGACCATCACGGTACGCGCCAGCCGGTAGAAGTCGTCGATATCGGCGAATACTACGCCGGCTTCGACGGCGGCGTGCAGATCCAGCAGCTCGCGCAACGAGACCGGCACCTGGTGACGGCGCAGGGTGTCGAATAGATCGAGAAACATCAGCGACCCTGACGCCGCACCATGAAGGCGAGGCGCTCCAGCAGAGCGGTGTCCTGCTCGTTCTTGACCAGGGCGCCGGCCAGCGGCGGCAGGCTCTTGGCCGGATCACGCTGGCTCAGGGCCTCGCGGGCGACCTCGTCGGCCATCAAAAGCTTCAGCCAGTCGACCAGTTCCGAGGTCGACGGGCGCTTCTTGAGCCCCGGCGCCTCGCGCAGCTCGAAGAACACCTCCAGCGCCTGGCTGACCAGCCGCGGCGCGATATCCGGGAAGTGCACAGCGACGATGCGCTCCATGGTGGCGCGGTCGGGAAACTCGATGTAGTGGAAGAAGCAGCGGCGCAGGAAGGCGTCGGGCAGCTCCTTCTCGTTGTTGGAGGTGATCACCACGATGGGCCGGTGACGGGCGCGAATGGTCTCTCCGGTCTCGTAGACGAAGAACTCCATGCGGTCGAGTTCCTGCAGCAGATCGTTGGGGAACTCGATGTCGGCCTTGTCGATCTCGTCGATCAACAGCACCACCCGTTCGTCGGCGGTGAAGGCTTCCCACAGCTTGCCCGGACGCAGGTAGTTGGCGACGTTGTCGACGCCTTCCACGCCAAGCTGGGAGTCGCGCAGGCGGCTGACCGCGTCGTACTCGTAGAGCCCCTGGGCGGCCTTGGTGGTGGACTTGATGTGCCAGGTGATCAGCCGGGTGCCGAGCGAGGCGGCGAGCTCCTCGGCCAGCAAGGTCTTGCCGGTGCCCGGCTCACCCTTGATCAACAGCGGGCGCTTCAGCGTTACCGCGGCATTGACGGCCTGCTTGAGGGCATCCGTGGCGACGTAGGTGGAAGTCGAGTCAAACGCCATGGGCGAGGATCCTGAATAACGAAGTGGCAACGAAGTGATTTCAAACGAGTGTACGGTAGCCCCGTGGGCGGAACAATCCTCGGCGTCAGTGCTGGGCCTCGTCGTCTCGATACAGGCGAATCAGCGTCGCCGGATCCTTTTCACCCTCGCCGCGGGCGAGCCGGCTGCGCATCAGCTGGGCAGCCAGGGCCGCCATGGGCGTGGCGCTGGACTGACGATGCCCCTGGGCGGTGGCCATGTCGACGTCCTTGAGCAGGGTGCGCAGGTGCCAGCTCGGCGCCTCGAAGTCGCGACTGGCCATGCGCGGGGTCAGCATGCGAAAGGGCGTCGAGTCGGCGAAGCCACCGGCCAGGGCGTCGGGCAAGCGACTGGCGTCGACCCCGCTGGCCTCGGCCAGCGCCACCATCTCGGCGATGGCTGCGGTGGTGCAGCCGACCAGTAGCTGATTGCACAGCTTGGTGACCTGGCCCGAGCCCACCGGGCCCATGTGGGTGATGCGCGAGGCCAGCGGGGCGAGGACCTCACGGGCCGCCTCCACGTCCGCCGCGTCGCCGCCACACATGATCGCCAGGCTGCCCGCTTCGGCGCCGGCCACGCCGCCGGAGACCGGCGCATCCACCCAGCTCACGCCCGCCTCGCTGGCGGCCTGGGCCAGCTCCCGGGTGGCGGCGGGGTCGGCGCTGGTCATGTCGATGATGCGCTGTCCCGGTCGCGCCCGGGCGATGACGCCGTCGCTGCCGAGCATCACTTCGCGCAGCACCTCGGTATTGGCCACGCAGCTCAGGATCACGTCCACCTCGGCGGTCAGCTCGGCGACGCTGTCGGCTACCCGGGCACCGGTGTCGGCGGCCACCGCCTCGGCCTTGGCCCGGGTGCGGTTATACAGCGTCAACGGATGCCCGGCCTCGGCCAGCCGGCGGCTGAGTGGATCGCCCATCAGGCCGATACCGATAAAGCCGAGGTGAGGCAGCGTAGATGATGTGGTCGAGCGGGGAAGCGGCATGACGAACTCCTGTGCAGGGGCGGGTGGTCGTGACACCCCGGTTGGCC
>NZ_JASHIT010000084.1:0-2452 GCF_030733595.1 Halomonas sp. MMSF_3323
CGTATCCGGCCGGTGAACACACCTTCCGTTGAGCTCCGACTTCGATGACGGTAGGTGTCCACCTATTGCTTAGTGGACACCTACGATGAGTGAGTTAAGCGTACTGGAGGCGCCTCGAAAGCGCCGCCGCTTTACAGCCGAGTTCAAGGCCAGGATCGTCGAAGCGTGCCAACAACCCGGTGCCTCAGTGGCCGGCATCGCGTTGGAGCATGCCCTGAACGCCAATCTGGTCCATAAGTGGATCCGTGAGGCTCGGCGGTCGGCGCCGGTGAAGGATACCCCGGCATTTGTCCCGGTTCCGATGGCCAGAACCGCCACACCAGCGGCGGGCCAGCATCGGGAAGCCGAGCGTATTCGCCTTTCACTGCCGAGTCCCCAAGGCACGGTGACCATCGAATGGCCAGTGTCCGATGCTCAGGGCTGTCGGGCGCTGCTTCGGGACCTGCTGTCGTGATCCGTATCGACGAGATCTGGCTGGCCACCGAGCCGTTGGACATGCGCGCCGGCCCCGACACGGCGCTGGCCCGGGTGGTGAAGGTGTTCGGCACCGCCCGCCCACACTGTGCCTATCTGTTCGCCAACCGGCGCGGCAACCGCATGAAGGTGCTGATCCACGATGGCCTGGGGGTCTGGCTGTGCGCGCGCCGTCTCAATCAAGGCAAGTTCCACTGGGCCGGTAACTGGCACGGCGACCGGGTGGAACTGTCGTCGGAGCAAGTGGCGGCACTGGTCCAGGGCCTGCCCTGGCAGCGCATCGGCCCGGCGGGGGCCATTTCGGTGGTGTAAGCCTCGTCGGCACAGAAGGCGAACCCTGGCCATTCGATGATCCGCGCATCCCCTTGCTGCCGGTGGACTGGCATAATCGCCGGATGAACATGCCACCCGACCTGTCCCAGCTCTCACCCGATCAGCTCCGCCACCTGGCGGCAACGCTGATGTCGCAGGTGGAGGAAAAGGATCGGGCGCTGGCACAAAGCCAGGAAACGCTACGCCACACCGAGCAGGTCAACCAGAAGCTGACCTTTGAGCTGGCGCTGCTCAAGCGCCACGCCTTCGGCAAGCGCAGCGAACAGCTCAACGTCCTGCAGATCAGCCTCCTGGACGAGGTGGTGGATGCCGACATCGCCGCCATCGAGGCCGAGCTGGAAGCACTCGCTACCCCGGCGACGGTGCCCGCCACCAAGCAAAAGCCCAAACGCCAGCCCCTGCCCGACGACCTGCCGCGTGTCGAGATCCGACACGAGCCCGACAGCGAGCACTGCACGTGCGGCTGCCAGCGGCGCCGCATTGGCGAGGAAATCAGCGAGAAGCTCGACTACACGCCGGGCGTGTTTACCGTCGAGCGGCATATCCGCGGCAAGTGGGTCTGCGATGCGTGCGAGACACTGATTCAGGCACCGATGCCGGTCCATGTGATCGACAAGGGCATCCCCACCTCGGGGTTACTGGCTCAGGTGATGATCGCCAAGTACGCCGACCATCAGCCGCTCTACCGCCAATCACAGATATTTGCCCGCGCCGGCGTGGAGATACCCCGCTCCACTCTGGCGGAATGGATCGGCATCTGCGGGGTGCGGCTGCAGCCACTCGTTGATGCCCTGCGCGAGACCCTGCTCACCGAACCGATACTGCATGCCGATGAAACGCCGGTACCGATGCTGGCTCCGGGCAAGAAAAAGACCCATAAGGCCTACCTTTGGGCCTATGCCACTACGCCCTACGCCGCGCTGAAGGCGGTGATCTACGACTTCGCGCCCGGGCGCGGCGGCCAGCATGCCCGGGACTTCCTCGATGAGTGGAAAGGCAAGCTGATCTGCGACGACTACGGCGGCTACAAACAGAGCTTTGCCAACGGCGTGACCGAAATCGGCTGCATGGCTCATGCGCGACGCAAGTTCGTCGACCTGCATGTGGCCGGCAAGAGCCAGATTGCCGAGCAGGCCATCGAGCTCATCGGCCAGCTCTACCAGGTGGAGCGCGAGGCCCAGTCGCTGAGTGGTGAAGAACGCCAGCGGCGACGCGACACCCGAGCGAGGCCCATTGCCGACGCCTTACATCGCTGGATGCTGGCTCATCGCGAGAAGGTGCCGAACGGCTCGGCGACGGCCAAGGCACTGGATTACAGCCTAAAACGCTGGACGGCGCTGACGCGCTATCTCGATGACGGCAGACTGCCGATCGACAACAACCGGGTGGAGAACCTGATCCGCCCCTGGGCGCTGGGCCGTTCGAACTGGCTATTTGCCGGCTCACTGCGCAGCGGCCAGCGCGCCGCCACCATCATGAGCCTGATCCAGACTGCCAAGCTGAATGGCCATGAACCGCATGCCTACCTGAAAGACGTGCTGGCTCGGCTGCCGACCCAGAAGGCCAGCCAGATCCACGAACTCTTGCCGCAGCACTGGAAGCCGGCAGACTGATCACTGAAAGAGGGTGATGCCCGGGCGCTTAC
>NZ_JASHIT010000085.1:0-2048 GCF_030733595.1 Halomonas sp. MMSF_3323
CTGGCAGGCGCTTCAACGAACTCGATGGTCGGCTGATCGTCGGCCACGCTGACCGAGACGCTTGCCTCGGTACTGGTACCGTCGGTGTCGGTGCCGACCACACTGATGCCGGTGATCGACAGGCTATCGGCGTCGACCGCGTGGGCCAGGCTCTCGGCCAGGGTCGCAGTGACGGTGACAACCTGCTCCTCGCCCGCGGCCACAGGACCAGAAGAGCTCAGGGTCAAGGTCAGGACAGCGTCACCGCCGGCCTCGGTGCGGCCTTCCAGCTCGCCAGCGTTGTTGGTGCTCCAGATCAGCTCGCCATCCAGGCCGGTGACGCTGATGCCGGTGACGCTGTCATCGGCACCTATATTGCCAAAGCCGATCGAGGTGATGGCGTCGCTGCCGGCGGTAAAGGTCAGGCTGGCTACATCGCTGTCGGACGCCGCGCCTTCGGTCTCGGCGTCATCCAGTGCCAGGCTGGCCTGAGTCGAGGCCGGATCGCTGCCGGTGACCGAAACGCTCGGGCCGGTGCCGTCGGTGATGGTGACGGTGTGGCTATCGGTGGCGGTGTCGCCATCGCTGTCTTCGGTGGTGATGGTGAAGTCGATCGACGGGCTGTTGCCCTGGTCGAGGTTGTCCTTGGCCTCGAAGGTCCAGCTGCCGTCGCGACCGACGGTCAGGGTGCCTTCGGCGAGATCGAAGCTGACGCTATCGCCATCGCCCAGCGGCTTGGTTTCGCCTGCCGCTGTCACGCTGACGGTGGCGCCATCGGCACCGGCGTCGGTGGTCCAGGTGCCATTGACACTCTGGCCTTCGACCACGCTGGCAGGCGCTTCAACGAACTCGATGGTCGGCTGATCGTCGGCCACGCTCACACCCACGGTTGCCGTCGTGCTGGTACCGTCGGTGTCGGTGCCGACCACGCTGATGCCACTAATGGTCAGGCTATCGGCGTCGACCGCATGGTCCAGGCTCTCGGCCAGGGTCGCCGTCACGGTAACCACCTGCTTCTCGCCCGCCGCCACAGGCCCGGAAGAGCTCAGCGCCAAGGTGATCACGGCATTGCCGTCACCCTCCACACGCCCTTCCAGCTCACCGGCATCGTTTGCGCTCCAGACCAAGGACTCACCAGCCGCCAGACCCTGGACGCTGATGCCCGTGACGCTGTCATCGGCACCTATATTGCCAAAGCCGATCGAGGTGATGGCGTCGCTGCCGGCGGTAAAGGTCAGGCTCGCCACGTCGGTATCCGAGGCGGCGCCTTCGGTCTCGGCGTCATCCAGTGCCAGGCTGGCCTGGGTCGAGGCCGGATCGCTGCCGGTGACCGAAACGCTCGGGCCGGTGCCGTCGGTGATGGTGACGGTGTGGCTATCGGTGGCGGTATCGCCATCGCTGTCTTCGGTGGCGATGGTGAAGCCGATCGACGGATTGCCGGTGCTGTCCTGCACCTGGTTGTCGTTGGCCTCGAAGGTCCAGGTGCCGTCGCGACCGACGGTCAGAGTGCCTTCGTCGGTGGTGAAGCTGACCATTGCATCACTGGCTTCGCCCAGCGGCTTGGTCTCGCCTGCCACCGTCACACTGACGGTGGCGACATCGGCACCGGCGTCGGTGCTCCAGGTGCCCTCGACTTCCTGGCCTTCGACCACGCTGGCAGGCGCTTCAACGAACTCGAGGGTCGGCTGATCATCGGCCACGCTGACCGAGACGCTTGCCTCGGTACTGGTACCGTCGGTGTCGGTGCCGACCACGCTGATGCCACTAATGGTCAGGCTATCGGCGTCGACCGCGTGGGCCAGGCTCTCGGCCAGGGTCGCGGTCACGGTGACAACCTGCTCCTCGCCCGCGGCCACAGGACCAGAAGAGCTCAGGGTCAAGGTCAGGACGGCGTCACCGCCGGCCTCGGTACGCCCTTCCAACTCGCCGGCGTCGTTTGCGCTCCAGACCAAGGACTCACCAGCCGCCAGACCCTGGACGCTGATGCCCGTGACGCTGTCATCGGCACCTATATTGCCAAAGCCGATCGAGGTGATGGCGTCGCTGCCGGCGGTAAAGGTCAGGCTCGC
>NZ_JASHIT010000086.1:0-1998 GCF_030733595.1 Halomonas sp. MMSF_3323
GCCGTCGGTGATGGTGACGGTGTGGCTATCGGTGGCGGTATCGCCATCGCTGTCTTCGGTGGTGATGGTGAAGTCGATCGAAGGACTGTTGGCCTGGTCGAGGTTGTCCTTGGCCTCAAAGGTCCAGCTGCCGTCACCAGTGACGGTCAGGGTGCCTTCGGCGAGATCGAAGCTGACGAAATCGGTAGCACCGTCGCCCAGCGGCTTGGTTTCACCTGCCGCTGTCACGCTGACGGTGGCCCCATCAGCACCGGCGTCGGTGGTCCAGGTGCCATCTACACTCTGGCCTTCGACCACGCTGGCCGGCACTTCGACGAACTCGATGGTCGGGCCGTCATCGGCGATCGCGATGCTGAGGCTACCGTTGGCCGCACTGCCGTCATCGTCGGTGACCACCAGGGTCACCGTCTCGGTGAAGCCGGCATCCGTGGCTTCAGCCTGGCTGTCATTGTCGACGCGGGTGTCCAGGGTGTAGCTGTAGCTCACGCTGCCGCCGGCGGCCGGATTGGCACTATCTGCCGGTGTAAAGCCGGTCAGGCTAAGGCTGCCGTATTCGGTATCGACCACCACCGGACTATCGGCGGACAGACCCTGCAGCTGGGCCAGGGTCAGCGACTGATTACCTACCTGGACGCTGGCCACGCCATCGGCGCTGGCGAAGGTAAAGCTGCCAGGCTGGGTCAGTGCGCTGCTGTCGGCATCGCTGCCGCTGGCGAGATTCGCTTCGCTGACAGAAACGTCGCTGCCTTCGCTCGCCAGGCCAGAGAGGCTGACGCCGTCGTCGGTGCCGGTCACGGTGATGGTCAGCGTCGCCGGTGAGGTGTCGCCATCGGCGTCGGTCAGGGTGTAGGCAAAGGTCTCAGTGAGTTGCTCTTCGCCGCTGAGCGCCTGGACCCGCGGATCGTCGTTGTCGAGCTGGTAGGTGTAGCTGCCGTCGCTGTTGAGCGTCAGCGTGCCGTAATGGCCGGCGCCTGTCGGCGCGTCCAGCGCTACGCTTGCCGGATCGGCATCAGTGGTGTCGGCGCCGGTGGTATCGTTGGACAGCACATTGCCGGAAACGGAAGCGGTCTCCTCGGCGATAGTGTCGCTGTCGTTACTCGCGGACGGGCTATCGTCGGCGATCGCGATGCTGAGGCTGCCGTTGGCCGCACTGCCGTCATCGTCGGTGACCACCAGGGCCACCGTCTCGGTAAAGCCGGCATCCATGGCGTCAGCCTGGCTGTCGTTGTCGACGCGGGTGTCCAGCGTGTAGCTGTAGCTCACGGTGCCGCCGGCGGCCGGGTTGGCACTATCCGACGGTGTAAAGCCGGTCAGGCTAAGGCTGCCGTATTCGGTATCGACCACCACCGGACTATCGGCGGACACCCCCTGCAGCTGGGCCAGGGTCAACGACTGGTTGCCCACCTGTACGCTGGCCACGCCATCAACGCTGGCGAACGTAAAGTTGCCAGGCTGGGTCAGAGCCGCAGCATCCGCCGCGGAGCCCTCTTCCAGATTCGCTTCGCTGACAGAAACGTCGCTGCCTTCGCTCGCCAGGCCAGAGAGGCTGACGCCGTCGTCGGTGCCGGTCACGGTGATGGTCAGCGTCGCCGGTGAGGTGTCGCCATCGGCGTCGGTCAGGGTGTAGGCAAAGGTCTCAGTGAGTTGCTCTTCGCCGCTGAGCGCCTGGACCCGCGGATCGTCGTTGTCGAGCTGGTAGGTGTAGCTGCCGTCGCTGTTGAGCGTCAGCGTGCCGTAATGGCCGGCGCCTCTCGGCGCGTCCAGCGCTACGCTTGCCGGATCGGCATCAGTGGTGTCGGCGCCGGTGGTGTCGTTGCCCAGCACATTACCGGTGACCGACGCGGTCTCCTCGGCAATGGTGTCGCTGTCATCACGAGCCTTCGGCACATCGTCGTTGACGTCGATGGTCAGACTGGCCGAGGCCTCGTCGCCATCGCTGTCGGTAACGACAATGGCGAACAGATCCGCCAGATCGTCGCTGCCGGTGCCCTGGCTGGT
>NZ_JASHIT010000087.1:0-1428 GCF_030733595.1 Halomonas sp. MMSF_3323
AAGGCCGAGAGGCGAGACGAACTGACTACGGTCAGGAAGTCATCGATGCCACGCTTCCAGGAAAAGCCTCTAAGCTTCAGATACTGTGAGACCGTACCCCAAACCGACACAGGTGGTCAGGTAGAGAATACCAAGGCGCTTGAGAGAACTCGGGTGAAGGAACTAGGCAAAATGGTGCCGTAACTTCGGGAGAAGGCACGCCGCATTAGGGTGAAGGTCCTCGCGACCGGAGCCTGACGCGGTCGAAGATACCAGGTGGCTGCAACTGTTTATTAAAAACACAGCACTCTGCAAACGCGCAAGCGGACGTATAGGGTGTGACGCCTGCCCGGTGCCGGAAGGTTAAGTGATGGTGTTAGCTCACGCGAAGCTCCTGATCGAAGCCCCGGTAAACGGCGGCCGTAACTATAACGGTCCTAAGGTAGCGAAATTCCTTGTCGGGTAAGTTCCGACCTGCACGAATGGCGTAATGATGGCCACGCTGTCTCCACCCGAGACTCAGTGAAATTGAAATCGCAGTGAAGATGCTGTGTACCCGCGGCTAGACGGAAAGACCCCGTGAACCTTTACTACAGCTTCACACTGGACGCTGATGTTGCTTGTGTAGGATAGCTGGGAGGCTTTGAAACCCTGTCGCCAGATGGGGTGGAGCCAACCTTGAAATACCAGCCTGGCATCATTGGCGTTCTAACTCAGGACCGTAATCCGGTTCGAGGACCGTGTGTGGTGGGTAGTTTGACTGGGGCGGTCTCCTCCCAAAGAGTAACGGAGGAGCACGAAGGTACCCTCAGCACGGTTGGAAATCGTGCAGTGAGTGCAAGAGCATAAGGGTGCTTAACTGCGAGACAGACACGTCGAGCAGATACGAAAGTAGGTTCTAGTGATCCGGTGGTTCTGTATGGAAGGGCCATCGCTCAACGGATAAAAGGTACTCCGGGGATAACAGGCTGATACCGCCCAAGAGTTCACATCGACGGCGGTGTTTGGCACCTCGATGTCGGCTCATCACATCCTGGGGCTGAAGTCGGTCCCAAGGGTATGGCTGTTCGCCATTTAAAGTGGTACGCGAGCTGGGTTTAGAACGTCGTGAGACAGTTCGGTCCCTATCTGCCGTGGGCGTTGGAGATTTGAGAAGCGCTGCTCCTAGTACGAGAGGACCGGAGTGGACGTACCTCTGGTGTTCCGGTTGTCACGCCAGTGGCATTGCCGGGTAGCTATGTACGGACGGGATAACCGCTGAAAGCATCTAAGCGGGAAGCCCCCTTCAAGATGAGATCTCCCTGAGGCCTTGAGCCTCCTAAAGGACCCAGCAAGACCAGCTGGTTGATAGGCCGGGTGTGGAAGCGCTGCAAGGCGTTGAGCTAACCGGTACTAATGGTCCGTGAGGCTTGACCATATAACACCCAAAGGGTTTTGGTCGATGATGTC
>NZ_JASHIT010000088.1:0-1256 GCF_030733595.1 Halomonas sp. MMSF_3323
GCTCTTTAACAATGTATATCATGCTGACAAAGTAAGATACGTTTCAAGCGTATCCGGCAATTGTCGTGACATCATCGATTGACAGACCCTTTGGGGTTATATGGTCAAGCGATGAAGCGCATACGGTGGATGCCTAGGCAGTCAGAGGCGATGAAAGACGTGGAAGCCTGCGATAAGGTTCGGCGAGGTGGCAAACGACCTGCGACCCGGACATCTCTGAATGGGGAAACCCACCCAAGGTAACTTGGGTATCTCATGTTGAATATATAGACATGAGAGGCGAACCGGGGGAACTGAAACATCTAAGTACCCCGAGGAAAAGAAATCAACCGAGATTCCCCTAGTAGCGGCGAGCGAACGGGGACCAGCCCTTAAGCAACACAACTGGTAGGTGAACAGACTGGGAAGTCTGGCCATAGTGGGTGATAGCCCCGTAACCGAAACCTGAGTGTTGTGAAATCGAGTAGGTCGAGGCACGTGAAACCTTGACTGAAGACGGGGGGACCATCCTCCAAGGCTAAATACTCCTGACTGACCGATAGTGAACCAGTACCGTGAGGGAAAGGCGAAAAGAACCCCGGAGAGGGGAGTGAAATAGATCCTGAAACCGTATGCGTACAAGCAGTGGGAGCCAACTTGTTTGGTGACCGCGTACCTTTTGTATAATGGGTCAGCGACTTATTTTCAGTGGCGAGCTTAACCGTATAGGGGAGGCGTAGAGAAATCGAGTCTTAACTGGGCGACCAGTCGCTGGAAATAGACCCGAAACCGGGCGATCTATCCATGAGCAGGTTGAAGGTTGAGTAACATCAACTGGAGGACCGAACCAGGATCTGTTGAAAAAGATTTGGATGACTTGTGGATCGGAGTGAAAGGCTAATCAAGCCCGGAGATAGCTGGTTCTCCTCGAAAGCTATTTAGGTAGCGCCTCACGTATCACCGCCGGGGGTAGAGCACTGTTTCGGCTAGGGGGTCATCCCGACTTACCAACCCGAGGCAAACTCCGAATACCGGTGAGTGCAAGCGTGGGAGACACACAGCGGGTGCTAACGTCCGTTGTGAAAAGGGAAACAACCCAGACCGTCAGCTAAGGTCCCGAAATCCTGGTTAAGTGGGAAACGATGTGGGAAGGCTTAGACAGCTAGGAGGTTGGCTTAGAAGCAGCCATCCTTTAAAGAAAGCGTAATAGCTCACTAGTCGAGTCGGCCTGCGCGGAAGATGTAACGGGGCTCAAACCAGGTACCGAAGCTACGGGT
>NZ_JASHIT010000089.1:0-1041 GCF_030733595.1 Halomonas sp. MMSF_3323
GGCGGTCTCAATGAGCAAGTGCAACACCTGATCGATCAGGTACGCTATCGCTATGACTCATTGCTACCACCACCTTACTGCTGAAGAACGTGCCACCATCATGCTGATGCGTGAAGGTCACTCGATACGCTCCATCGCCAAGTTCCTTGGGAGAGCTGCCAGCACGATTTCTCGAGAACTGGCTCGGCATGCGGTACCTTCTCATGCTGGCTATGACGCCAGTCTGGCGGGTTTCAGGGCCACGCTGACGCGACATCGAGCACGACGACAATCGAAGTTGCGCCTTGGTACGCCTCTCTTCGATCTGGTGACCTACCTGTTGCGCAAGTACTGGTCTCCTAGGCAGATAGCCATCACACTGAAGCGCATGTATCCAAATGACCCTACACGTCAGGTCTCCCACGAGGCCATCTACAACGCGCTCTATGTGATGCCCCGAGGCTCGCTGAAAAAAGAGCTCATTGCTTGCCTTCGGCAGGGGAAGGGAAAGCGGCGTCCACGCAGTCGTGGCAAGGATCGTCGCCGCCAAATTCCTGACTTGGTCAGTATTCATCTCCGGCCGCCTGAGATCGAAGATCGGTTGATGCCCGGGCATTGGGAAGGCGACCTCATCATGGGGGCCAGCAACCGTTCTGCCGTAGGCACGTTGGTTGAGCGCACGACACGCTTCGTCATCCTGGTGAAAATGGACGGTACGACCGCGACGGATGCGATGGTCGGCTTTAGTGACAAATTGAACCGTGTTCCACGCTCACTACGGCTGTCGATGACCTACGACCAAGGGAGCGAGATGGTCAAGCATGCCGAAATAACCCAACGTACCGGGACAGCCATCTACTTCGCCGATCCACACAGCCCGTGGCAACGTGGGTCTAACGAGAATACCAATGGTCTGCTTCGACAGTATCTGCCCAAAGGAACGGACCTATCGACCTACACCCAGGAGGAGCTCGATGAGATCGCAGACTCACTCAATACCAGGCCTAGAGAGACGTTGAACGCCAAGACGCCTCTGGAGGTATACGCGGAGGTTCTCCAGAA